>JAQBWJ010000213.1 GCA_027625215.1 Candidatus Poribacteria bacterium | reverse complement strand
TGTTCCACTGCGAATCGAAATGACGCAAACCGACACAAAGATCACCTGATGAAAACCGAACGACCCTAGAGACGTTCCACCCCGATTGAAACCGACTCGGCGATTGCGCGATAATGTCGTGGGAGAAACCCCCTTCGTTTTCCACCCCACGAAAGGCGACCGCGATGGCATCTCCAACGGATGACGAACGGCGGCATCAATGGGACAAGCAGGGCTTCGTCGTCTTTGAGGACGCGATCACCGGCGACGACCTTCAACGGTTGCAAACCTCCTTCGACCGATGCGCGGCGGAGGCGAAGGACGGCTGGCTCGAAGCCGACGCGCGCGGCAACGCGAGTCCGACGTACTTCGACATCTCCAACCCCTTCGCCCGCGATGAGTGGTTCGTCAACCTCGTCGATCACCCGACGTACTTCCCGCACCTCAAAGCCTTCGCGGACGGCGACGCGCTGTTCTTGGGACCGCAGTTCCGCACCGTCCCGCCGTGGCCCATCGCCTATACGGGCTGGCATCCCGACGTGGGACACACCGCGCCGCTTCACATGAAGGTGCAAATCTACGTGAACGACGTGCCGCCGCGTTCCGGCGAGTTCGGCTACGTGCCGGGCAGCCACAAACAGGATGCGGGTCCATTCCCGCGTGTCATCCACTCGGAAAGTATGCCGGGACACCGCGCATTCCCCGCAAAGGCGGGCACGGCGATCCTGTTCAACTCGTACGGCTGGCACACCGCGATGGACAACCACACGAAGACCGCCCGCAAGTCGATCATCTTGATCTATGAGAAACGGTTTGAAGACCGTGTGAACCGCGACAAGTTCGCCTCCGTCTCCAACCTGTGTACGACGACGGAACGGCGGCGGCTGTTCGGATTGGAGTGATTCAATGCGCGTCGATTCGCACGTTCACGTCCTCGCCAAACCGTCGAAACGGTTTCCCCGCGAGACGACGGAGCAGTGGCACGCGGACTACGAGGCTCCGGTCGAGCGGCTGCTCGGCGAGATGGAGGCGAACGACATCGACCGAGCGGTTCTCGTCCAAACGGGCGGCGCAACTCTTGAACAGCACGCCTACCTGCGCCACTGTCTCGACACCTACCCCGACACGTTTCTTGGCATCGGGCTTGTCCCGACCGATCACCCCGACCCCGCCGCGCACATGGACGAACTCGCGTCCGACGGGAAGATCATCGGTTTTCGATTGCGGACATTCAACGGGACGCGCGATCCGCTCGGCGAAATCGACCTGACGGCGTGCGGCGCATACCCTATCTGGAAGAACGCCGCCGACAAAGACTACGTGTTGTGGCTCTACCTGCAAGCCGCCGACGTTCACCTGTTGCCGCACTTCCTCGAACGGTTTCCGCAGGTGCGGGTCGTGTTGAACCATCTCGGCATCTGTCCGTCGTTGGACGAAAAACTGCGTCCCCACATCGAGACGCCGCGCTACAACCCCGCGATGCACACGACATGGCGGCTGGCGAAATACGAGAACGTCGTCGTGCATCTGTCGGGACAGTATGCGTTTACCAACGAAGCGTACCCCTACCGCGATATCGGGAACTGGAACCATTCGGTGCTCGGCACGTACGGGTCGAAGCGGACCATGTGGGCGACCGACTTCCCGTGCATCGCGGACGATCCCGGCTATGAGGCAAGCGTCAAACTGCTGTACGAGGTGATGCCGAACATCTCGGCGGAGGCGCGCGCCGACATCATGGGCGAAACGGCGAGACGGTTCCTCCGGTTCCGCTGACAGTCGATGGTGCGCGTCGAGACGACGGCACAATACGATTGGAGCGGGCGTCATACCAATTCGTGTTTAAGATGAGGGGGAGTCCGGTTTCCCGTATTCTCAACTCGTGTTGATAATCAGCGTTTTCACAAACGTCGAAGCGGAGGAAGCCGACCCCTTCCCCTGAGGGGGAAGGTTGGGATGGGGTTCTCGCATTATCAACACGAGTTGAGAACACCCAGTTTCCCTCTCCCTTGACGGGAGAGAGGTGAGGGTGACAGCATCGTATCCACTCATCTTGAAATCGAAAAAGTATAAAAGCACATGATGAAAACCCCGTTGCCATCCTGCCGTTCCTCATTGAACTGCGTGTTAACCGATCAGGGCTTCGACGCGGAAGCGGACGCGCTGTACGAGGCGTCGCGGCGAGCGTTGTCAGGGATCGGCGGACGCATCATCCGCGAAGACGCAGCCGCTTACCGACTCGACGCCATCTTCACAACGCGCCTCCTCCGCTTCCAAGACGACGTTTCGATTGCCGTCGCGGACGGGCGTGTCTACATCAGAAGCGCGAGCCGCATCGGGATTTCCGACTTCGGGTTGAACCGACGGCGTACGCGACACTTTTTTACGAGGCTGCGCGCGGAGTTGGGGTGAACGATCATCGTATACCGTCGTTCGAGGTACGATATTGTCACTCCAACGAAACACTCAACGCCGGTCCCGGCTCTGTCGCAAGATGTAAAGGAAGAACGGCGCGCCCAAGAACGCCGTCAGCATCCCGACGGGCAGTTCCAGGGGGATGAACAGCGTCCGCGCCAGCAGATCGCACCCAACCAAGAACGTCCCGCCCGCCAAACTCGACGCCGGGATCACCTTCCCGTTGTCCGTGCCGACCAACCGACGGACCGTGTGCGGCACGATGATCCCCACGAACCCGATCACCCCGCCCGCCGCGACCGTGCCCGCCGTCGCCAGCGTGCCCAAGACAAGCAGCCACCGCTTGAACCGCTCGACATTCAACCCCAAAAACGCCGCGTGCTCCTCTCCGAGCAGCATCATGTTCAGCGCGGACGACAACCGCCAACAGATGGCGACGCAGGGGATCGTCAACACGAGCAACACGCCGACGCGGTTCCACGAACTCCCGGCGAGATTGCCCATCATCCAATACAACAGACCGCGAAACTCGTGAAGCACGCGAATCCATAGGTAGGACGTAATCGCCATCCCCATCGACCCGATGGCGATCCCCGCGAGAAGAATGTCCGTCATGCTGAGGTGTCGCCCGCGACTCGCCAGTAGGTACGCCAACGCGACGGCGAGCAACCCCCCGACGAACGCCGCGCTCGTCCGCCCCACCAGCGACCCCACCGCAACGCTCGACGCGGACGTGACCACCACGACGTAGAGTGTCACCCCCAACGACGCGCCCGGCGAAACGCCGATGATGTACGGCTCCGCGAGCGGGTTCCGCAACAACGCTTGAAACAGCGCCCCGACGCACGCGAGCGACATCCCGACGAGGTACGCCGTCATCACGCGCGGCAGTCGCAACGATAGGTAGAGGTGGGTGAGTCCGTCGCGGCTGTCGGGCGTGGCGGAGGTGAATTTGTCCCACAGAATCGCCCACTGTTCGCCGACCGGAATGGCGACCGCCCCGATCCCGCTTGCGACCAGCACCGCCGCGACGCTCAACGCGCACAGCGCGGCGATCACGGACGGAAACGGGGCGTCGTTCAACAGCGGTCGCGTGTTCATCGCGCCGGGTAAAGCAGTTTGGAGAGCGCGTCCAACGCGATGACGAGCCGAGGTCCGGGTCGCGCGGATTCATCCGAACTGAACACGTGTACGCGGTTGTTGGCAACGGCGGGAATGTCGGGAAAGCGCGTTTTCACCCATGCGGCGGTCTGCGCGTCCGGCACAAGCACGACATCCGGCTTTCGTTGAATGACGACTTCCTCGCTGAACTGCGCGTACGGCGCGTCGAGATCGTGGGCGATGTTGTCGCCGCCCGCCGCGTCGAGCAGGTCGTGGTGGAAATTGCCGGGTCCGACCGTCGAAAGCGGGTCTGTCCACTGCACCCACAGCGCCGTCAGCCTGCCGGACGAGGGGATTCGCGCCAACGCCTCTTTCCCCACCGTCGAAAACTCCTCGATGATCTTGAAAGACGCCTCCGTCGCGTTCATCATCGTCGCAAGGCTGTGGATGGAGTCGAGAATGTCGATGATGCTCGTACGCGACACCGTGTAG
Source organism: Candidatus Poribacteria bacterium (assembly GCA_027625215.1). Classification (GTDB taxonomy): domain Bacteria; phylum Poribacteria; class WGA-4E; genus JAQBWJ01. Next base: position 1,343 of record JAQBWJ010000213.1, on the reverse strand, counting down.
AACGGGATACCCGCTGCGTCCATCTGATCGCGCGCCGCGTCCGTGAACCCTGCCGCGCCGACGACCAAATCCGGTTGCAGCGCGATAATCGCTTCATAGTTCAGGGTGAAATCGCCGACCTTCGCCTTCGTCGCCGCTTCGGGCGGGTAGTCGCAATTCGTCGTGACGCCGACAACGCGGTCGCCCACGCCCAACGCGAACAAGATTTCCGTGACGCTCGGCGCGGTCGAGACGATCCGCTGCGGGTTCAGGTCGCGCCGAAACTCGCGTCCGATGCCGTCTCGGACTTTGGGCGCGTTGTCGACGGCTGGCTCTTGCGGCGCGGCGGATTTGTCCGCTTTCTCCTGCGAGTCGCCGCATCCTCCGCATCCTCCGCACCCCGCCCACATCGCCGCGAGCAACGTCAGCAGACAGACGACGGGAACACGACTCCAAATTCGCGTACGCATCTTAACGAGTCCCTATCATGTTCAAAAAAGTGAATGAGAAAGATGAGGACGAACGTAACGGTACGTGAAAAGGGGGTCGGATGGCAATGTCTCAGAGGGGCGACGATTTCAATTCAACGAGAGGTCGCGGACCGACCTGCGAATGAGGTCGATGGTGTCGTTTTCGAACGGCAGCAAGTCGGTTGGATCGGACGGCTCCAACGCCGCCAACGCCGCCAACACCGTCTCCGGCGTCGCGTCGTCCAACGAAACGTTCTCAATTTTGGGGAACTTCTCCACCGCCGAGCCGCGCACGTCCACCGAAACGTTCACTACGCGCGTCCCGGCGATGCCGTACGCGGGCAAACTCCCGTGCAGTCGCCCTGACACGACCGTATGCGCCGACGCATACTGCCGCAACAACGTGAACGAGTCCCCGTGAAACCACAGGTCGTCGGGCGGGATCGCCCGAAGCAACGCATCATACTCGGCGAGTTCGTGGCAGAGTACGCGAACGTTCTCGCCGGACTCTTTCAGCGCGTCGTACAACGCCTTCCACTGACGGGCGAAGGCGGCGCGCCGTTCCGACCGCGACGGTTGCCCCACCACATAGCGCGGCGGCGGCGGGACGAGCAAGAGGTACGGGCGTTCCTCCGACGGGGACACGTTCCACATCCGAGACGCCCACGTTGCTGTACACGGGAGGTAGGCGTTCTCGATTTCCAGCGCGTTCAGCAGCGCGTGCGCGTACGGGTCGCGCACCGTGATACAGACGCACGCCGGGACGCGCTGCCGAATCACCCGCTCCGTCGTCCGACTGTTCAGGCAGTACTCGACGTACTCCTCCACCCCGATATGCGGATGCCGAAACCCCGCGCCACCCGCCATCGCAAACACGCGCTTGTCCCATTTCAG
>JAQBWJ010000212.1 GCA_027625215.1 Candidatus Poribacteria bacterium | reverse complement strand
ACGAGTTCAACGGGCGGCGAAGCGTCCAACTTGTCGCTAAGGATTGGCAGATTCATGTCGAGGGCTCGTTGGTGGAACACGGAATATTCCCCCGCCGCGAACACCCGACATGGGTTAAAATTGTGGATAACCGCGAGCGACAGGACAAAGCCAAATATCTCGACCGAGTCCTTCGGCGAAACGAACCGACACTGCTGTTAGTGCGCGACGATCACGCCATTCAGCAGGCGCGCGACCTCCTGACGGAACTCGGTGTGAGCGATCAGGTCGGGGAGTGCCCCTTCGACATGAGCGATGCTGACCGTCTCGACCGAGTCACCCGATTCCTGAACGGCGATTGGAACGGACTCCTCGCCGTCGCGCCGTTACCGGACTTGGCGGAATCGGCAGCATGGGGTACTCTGAGGCATGTGATCTTCTGTCATCCGCCGGAGTCGGACGAGGCATACCTCAAACTAAGCAGCCCTGCGTTGACCGGATGGGGCGACGACAAGCCGACGACCGACGAAGACGTGCGTTACGTTCACCTGCTGTTCAACGAACGCGACCTCGAGGTGGACACGGCGAAGCGGCTCGCGCTGCATCCCGACGACCGGACGTTGCGCCGCATCTATAAGTCGTTGCGTGGGTCGGCGACCGGCTTTACGGACGAGCAATGGCGCGACACGCTCGACGCGGCGGACAAACGAGCGTTGGATCAGGCGAGAACCGTGTTTGAAGAACTCGGCTTGATTGAGCGCAACAAGGACGACCGCCGTGTCTATCAAACCGTTGCCGCCGGACAGCGTGAGTTGGAAGACTCGCCCGCGTTTCGCCGCGACCGAATCACTCGGCGGGCATGGGAATTGCACGCGGAACTCTATCGCAAACGCACCCCGCGCGATTTCTGGGAAATGCTGATGCGCCACAGGTTGAATGGTGAACCGCGCGACGACGAGTGACACGCGGCAAGACAATCACAACACGAATGGGAAGGGAAAAGGCGATGCAGTTCAACGATCTGATGCAGCGCGTCCGCGAGTACCTTCCCAATCTGGATGAACGCGACGCGGCACTCTTTCAGAAAGCGTACGAGTACGCTGAAAACGCCCATGAAGGCGTCAAACGCCGCTCCGGTTGCGAGTACTTTGTCCACTGCTACGAAGTCGCACGCATTCTGACCACCCTCCGAATGGATGTCCCGACCCTGTGCTCGGGGCTGCTTCACGACGTACTCGAAGACACCGAAATCACCCAAGAACAACTCGCCGATGCGTTCACCCCCGAAATCGCCATTTTGGTGGATGCCGTCACGAAGTTGAGCGCGTTGGAGTTTCGGCGCGTCGAAGAGCGTCAAGCGGAAAATTATCGCAAAATGGTGATTGCGATGGCGCGGGACGTGCGCGTCATCATCGTCAAACTTGCCGACCGTCTTCACAACATGGAGACGATCCAGTACATGCCCGAAGCGAGACAGCGCGGCATCGCCAAAGAAACGCTCGAAATCTACGCGCCGCTCGCCCATCGACTCGGTATTCATCGGATGCGCGTCGACTTGGAAGACCTCGCCTTCAAAGTGCTCGATCCGCCGATGTACCGTGAGATCGCGCAACGGGTCGCCGAAAAACGCGACGAACGCGAGGCGTACACCGAGCGCATGGCAAAAGAGATCCGCATGGAACTCGAACGCAACGGCATCAAGGACGCCGATGTGTTCGGACGACCGAAGCACCTGTACAGCATCTACCAAAAGATGACCGTGCGCGGCGTCCCGTTCGAGGACATCTACGATCTGATCGCATTTCGCGTCCTTGTCGCGTCCGTGCGCGACTGCTATTTGGCGATGGGCGGCATTCACGGTCGATGGATGCCAATGCCGGAACGGTTCAAGGACTACATCGCAACGCCGCGCAGCAATATGTATCAGTCGCTGCACACGACGATCATTGATCACGGACGCCCCATCGAAGTCCAAATCCGCACCCATGACATGCACCGCGTCGCGGAGTTCGGCATCGCCGCCCACTGGCGGTACAAAGAGGACGGCTCCCGCGCGTTGACGCAAAAGCAGGCGGCGTCCATCGAGCAGTTCTCGTGGCTGCGTCAGTTGATTGAACAGATTCAGGAAGTCCGCAACCCCAACGAGTTTTTGCAGTCGGTGCGGGGTGAACTGTTTGACGACGAAATCTTCGTTTTCACGCCGAAGGGCGACATGAAGGTCTTCCGTCAAGGCGCGACACCCATCGACTTCGCTTTTGCGATCCACACGGACATCGGTCTGCGAACGACCGGAGCGAAGGTGAACGGACGGATCGTTCCGTTGAAATCGGCGCTTAAGAGCGGCGATATTGTCGAAGTGTCCACCGATGCCGACCCCAAGCCGAGCCGAGACTGGCTGCGGTACGTCAAAACGGCGCGCGCCCGCAACAAGATCAAGCACTGGTTCCGCGAGCAGGAGTTCGATCAAAACGTCGCGCTCGGTCGTCGTCTGTTGGAGACGGAACTCCGCGACCACCGACTGACGCCGAAGACTGTCCTGACACCGGAGCGGCTGGATGAACTCGTGGAGGAGTTCGCCGTCGCCAGCGTCGAGCATTTTTATGCGGATATTGCGAACCAGCAGATTTCACCGCAGCGCGTCTATCATCATCTTGTGCCGCCCGAACAACGCCCGGAGCAGGAGCCGCCCACCAAACCGAAGCCTGTCCGCATGGTGGGAATCCGGCTGGATGGTTACGCGGCGGCGGAAACGCGCGTCGCCAAGTGCTGCAACCCGCTGCCCGGCGACGACGTGGTCGGCTATATCACGCGCGGACGCGGCATCACCGTCCATCGCCGCGACTGCGAGCGCATCACGGGTGAGTTCGAGCGCATCATCCCCATCGAGTGGTATTCGTCTGAACAAGAGGCGTACCCGGTTGAAATCGAGATCGAGTGCGACGACCGCAGAGGTCTGCTGGCGGATGTGGCGGAGGCGATCTCCGAGATCGGCGTCAACATCCAGTCCGGCGGCATCAACACGCCCGACTCGTTCACCGCGCTCCAACGGTGGACAGTCAACGTCCGCGACGACCGCGAACTCGACACGGTGAAACGCGCGGTGCTCAAAGTGCAGGGCGTCCGCAAAATCACGCGGCGCAACGTCCGCTGACTCCGCGCTACGTCGTTTTGACCGCGATTCATTGCCCGCGCGATGATCCGCGCCCAAACCGACCGCGCTTCCAAGAATCGCTCGCCCGTGTCATCTTTCCCAATACAGGCGACGTTTTCTCACGACATCATTAAGTGATTCCAATGTCAATTTATTGCCCCGCAAAGGACTGAAATTCATGTCCGACATTCGCCGCGTTACGTTCGACCCACATCCGCTCATCATTGGCAAACCCGTGACGGTCACGCTGGAAGTGGACGACCCCTCCGCCGTCGCCTCCGTCAAGGCGTACGATCCGCGTGGATACGAACTCAGTATGAAGCGCAACGGCGACACTTTCATTCTCACCGAAATAGTGCCGTACGACGCCGATCCCGGCGTCTATTCGACCACGTTCGTCGTCACCGATCTCAACGGCGATGTCGCGCGCAAGGTAGTCGAGTTTAATATCGACTGAGGGGGGATCGGTCAAGGGGAGGCGCTCGCCGTCGCAGAGTGAAAAAACGCCGTCGTCTCTCGCCCGTTCACAATCGTGATGACGCGCGTCGCTGAAACGCCCACTCCGCGCAGTTCCACGCGGTGGACGCCTTCGCTCAATCCGATCAGATGCGCCTCAGCCGCGCCGAACGTCCACCCGATCAGCGCGTCATCTACGTAGACCGCCGTTCCGTCCGGCGCGGCGAGACGGTCCCACACGAGATTAAGGCGCGTCTCCTCACCCTGAATTGGCTCCAATCGGAGCGAAACTGTCTGAACATCGCCTTTCAGTTCAACCGTTTGTTCGGTGCCGACTCCGGTGAACACGGTCTTCCCCGCGAAACGCCGCTCCGTTCGCCACGATTGCGCCGTCACCGTTCCGGCTGGCAGTCGGATCATGCGAGGCTCGTCGTCCGGCAAGACCTGAAACGGCTCCACACCGTTCACCCACTCGGCGACGTACTCGCCCGTTTCCAAGCGATGGAACATTGCGCGAAACGCCTCGTGAGAGACAAGAACCGTCTGGTTCGGCGAAACCTCTTGAAACGCGAGTTGGGCGACGCTTCCCGCCGTTTCCGGCGACCTCCCCGTATTTAACCGAATGAACGCCCGCTGTTGAGCCGTCACCTGCGCGACGCGCGTTATCGGCGCCAGCCCGCCGAATCGCGCCGTCACTTGATACGTCCCCTGCAACAGACCCCGCGAGTACTGTTCGATCCCGTGATTCGTCGGTTGCGGATGCCCCATCACATTCGCGGCGTTCAGCGTGCGGGCGATTCCGCGATTGTCCATCACGGCGACCTCCACCGACTCCGGCGGCTCGTTCGCCATGATCCAAATGACGCCTCGATGCGGGTCCAATATCCGCGCCAACGCCGCATCCAGCGCGAGTTCCAGGTGCGTCGCGCCGTCCGTCATCGTTGCGCGGAACCGTTCGAGATGAACCATCTGTTGTGTTGATAGGTCGTACAGTCGCAAGGCAGCATCTGCCCCGCCACGCGATGATTCTCGCAACAACGTCGCCGAAATGAAGTAGGCGTCTACATCGGTTGGAAGATCGGAGAGGATTTCTCCGGGCGGGACCACGCGATGCAGCGCGCTCGTCCCATTCAGATCGACGTTCGCGTTTTGGCGAAGCAGACGGTCCAGCGACGTATTCAGCAGGTCGCCGATGGGCAATAGATTTCCGTCGGCGAACGTTGCTGCGTAGAGCGCGGGTGGTGTCGTGGCGGTCGGCGTGGCGGCGTTCGCGGCGACGGCCATCACGATCAGCAACGCGACGACGCGCGTCATCACGACGAACCGGGCTCGAAAAGTGGGGGGTTCCACGTCCGTTGGCGGTGTCATTGTGCCGTCATACCGAGTTGCGCGGCGAAGGCGTTGAAATCGGTCGTAGGCGACTGACACGCAAAGTTCTGGCAGAGGTAGAACGTCGTCTCGCCGCCGATGGCGGTCTTGCCTTGAGCCAACGGCGGCGAGGCGATGAAGCCCTCGTCGGACGGATCGACGACGACAATCACTCGGTTCGTGATGAACGAACGCCGCAGTCGTCCCAGCGCGTCTTTCATCGCCGGATCGTCCTTCGAGCCGACAATGACGATCTCCCGCAAGGGGTGATGGTAGGTATCGACGCTCATCAGCATCTCGGAATAGGCTCCCGGTTGCTCGCGGATCGCTTCGGCGAAGAGCGAGAGTGTCCCCGTCGCCTTGTCCGCGTACGACGTGTCACCTACCAACGCC
>JAQBWJ010000211.1 GCA_027625215.1 Candidatus Poribacteria bacterium | reverse complement strand
CTCCAGTAGCCGACGAGGTTCGTTTCGGAACCTGTGAGCAGCGAGTTCATGTCGGTGAGGATTTGGGACTGCGTCTTTGCGACGTTCCAGATACGGACTTCGTCCAGACCGCCCTTGTAGTCGCCGGCGCCGTTGTTCAGCAGACCGAAGCGCAGGGGTAGGGTGTTCTCGGTCGTCCCCGACGAGTTGTCGGTTACGGTGCTTTCCAGAATGCCGTCGATGTACAGGTTGAGGTCCGACCCGTTCTTCACAAACGCGACGTGGTGCCAATAACCGTCCGTGACGACGGTGCTCGACGTTGCGATCGAGCCGGTCGTGCCGTCGTATTGCGCGGCGACCACGAGACCGGGGCTCCCGTGAGTCTCCGTATTGATTCGAATTGTGTACGGATAGGAGGATGTGCCGTTGTATTTGTCGATAATCGAGGCTTCGTCGGTGCCGTTGCCCTGCGTCGCGTCCGGCTTGATCCAGACGGAGACGGTGAAATCGGCGTTGGTTGTAAAGTCGTAGGCGGCGGCGTCCGGCATCTCGATGTAGTCGTCGCCGCCGAGAAAGTTCGCGGCGCGTTGCTTGTTGCCGAGTTCGAGGTTGAGGTCGCTCGCGGCGACGTACGCCCCGTTCGCAAGCGTCAAGTCGAGGTTGTTTGCGGTGCTGTCTTCCCCCGCACCCGCGTCGAACGTCCACAGCGCCACAAGGTTCGTTTCGTTCCCCGTCAGCGTACTGTATCGGTTCGCTTGCACCTCTGAAGCGGTGCGCGCAACGTTCCAGATGCGCACGTTGTCCATTTCGCCGGGGAACCAGTTCTCCGCCGTGAAATAGTGCGGCGCGCCGAGCATGAACATGTCGTTGCCGGATTCGTCCGAGATCGTCGAGGGTCCGCCCGAATCCGTCCAAACCAGATTGCCGTTGAGGTACAATCGGTTGTACAACGTCGTTTCGTTGTCGTCGTGCACCCACGCGACATGGTTCCATTCGCCGACCGAGCCCCCGTTAAGACCCGTCGGAATCGTGTTCGGCTTGATCCACGCTTCAACGGTGAAGGTGGTGGTCAGCCCGAAACCGGCAGCGACACCCGTGATCCCGGCATAGTCGGGTTCGCCTCCCAACACAAGCGCGTTGTTGCCCGCCCCCGGATTCGCGTTGCCGTTCACCTCCGCGTCGATGAACAAGCCGACGCTGGATTGCGATGAGTTGTTGACCGTCACCTCGACGTAGTAGGTGTCCGCAGCGGTGAACTGCGACGATCCCGTACCGGAAGGAATCGCGGAAACCGCCGCCGATCCTCCCGTCGAAGTCATTCCTGAAACGGCGGTGCCGTTGACGGTGAACTGGTTGGGGCTGGTGCCGGACACGTTGTCGTCCGATGTCCAAAAGCCGCGTATGTCACCGCCGCTGGTCGTCGTGATGTTTGCAACGAAGCGGTAATCTCCGGATGGCGGGTCGGACGACAGTCCGCTGTATCCGTTCGCAAGCCCGATGAATTGAGCGCTGATATGCGCCGGAGCCCAACTGCCGTTGAGCGCTCCGGCGACGGCGTACCGTACCCCAAGACCGGAACTCGCCGGAGGAATGACTGCCCAGCTGGTGTCATCGGAGCCGGATGCGACCAAGATGGGCGTCGCTTCGTTTTCGTTCCACCCGGTGGCAAGGCTGTTGTTCGTGTTCGCCGTCAGCGCGATGGACTGGTCGGCGGCGGTCGAGTTGAACGTCGCGTCGCCCTCGCGCGTGCCGTTGTTGGCGGTGGGAGAGTCATCGACGGCGGTGGTGGAAACGTCGTCGTTGAAGTTCCAATACCCGACGAGATTCCCCTCGCTGCCCGGACTGAGGAGGCTCCGCAGCATGTTCGACTTGATCTCGATGTCTGAACGTTGATCGTTCCAGATGCGGACTTCGTCCAGCCGCCCTGTGAACGAGGTTGTGCCGTCGCCGCCGATGTAGAGCGGGTCGCTTGTCGTAACGGGCGAGATCGTGGTGGCAACGGTGTTGTTGTACGCGCCGTTGACATAGATGCGGAGTTCGCTGCCGCCCGTGTCGTGGACAGCGGCGATGTGATACCACTCTCCCGCCGTGACCGCCAAGCCGGACGTGACGACTTCGTTCAGCGTCCCGCCGTTGCGAATATGGAAGAAAACGCCGCCCGTGTTGTAATCGAATCCGAGCCCGTAGTTCGGGTTGGTCGGAGTGGTCGAGTTGGACTTTTCGAGGATGCGCGTGTAACTCGGCGAGTACGCGGTGCCGTCGATATCGGAGTTCACCCAAAACTCGATGGTGAAGTCTCCGGTCAGGTCAAGCGCGTTATTGTCGGGCACAACAACATGATCGCCGGATGAGTCCGCCATCTGAAGCACTTGGTTGGCGGCGAATGCGGCGGACGATACGACAAAAAACAGCAGCAACGGCAGTATAAAAACGACCCGACAACGCGACGATTTCATGACGACTCCAGCGTCAATGGACACCTTATTTGACAAACCTTTTCCCGGATTCATCGTCATCGGCAAAAACTGCCGACGCTACTTTATCACGTCCACTCCGAAAACGCGAGAAAGGCTTTTCGCGCGACAAGTTCGATTTCATCAGGAATACGGAGACGGGGGTGCGGCGTTTCCACTTTCCCATCCTTAATGATGACGGAACTGACTCTGTTAACGGTACATGTGGTCGAAGGTTCAACAGTGAGCGTCATTACTTCCTCCTCATCCGTACATCTGGAACGCGGCATTTCCCTCGTCTTTCTCACAATTGCGTTCAACGACCATGCTCGACTAATCTGGCGGTCAGCGATTTCATCGAATTGCCGAATTAATTGAGATACAGGGGAATGAGGACGACAATCATCGTCGCACTCGCGGTCGGTTGCGCCGTCGCGCGCGTCCAAGCCGCGCCGAATGAGGAGATACCCGTCATGTCTACGGAACGACCCGCCTTCAAGCACATCATCATCGACAACGACACCGCCAAAAATCCGCACTGCAAAGTCGCGGGCGATCTCACCGGAGACGGCAACCCGGACGGACTCGTCGCAAGCGCGGCGAACGGCGGCGTCTGGTGGTATCGCTATCCCGAATGGACGAAGCACAAGATCGCCGACGGCAACTTCACGACCGACATGGCGGTCGGCGACATGACCGGAGACGGCTACAACGACGTGATCGTCCCAAGCGACGACGGGCTGATGATCTACCGCAACCCGCTCGGCTCCGGCGGCGACGTGACCGGGCTTTGGGAACCGATCAACGTGAGCCCCATCGGCGCGCGCATGCACGATGTCGAAGTGGTTGATCTGGACGGCGACGGCGCGCTCGATCTCGTGACACGCCATCAATCCGGTTTTGGAAAGGCGATGGGCAACGCGGTGCACATCTGGAAGCAGGACTCGCCGACCTCTTGGCGACACCGCGAGTTTCCATGTCCGCACGGCGAGGGGCTGATCGTCGCGGATGTGAACGGCGACGGGCGACCCGATGTGATCATCGGCGGACGTTGGTATGAAAATCCGGGCGATGTGCTGAACGGCGAGTGGAAAGAACATCTGTTCGTACCCGCCGATTACTTCGATTCTCACTGGACGAACGGCGACGTGACCGTTTCCGCAGGCGATTTGACGGGCAACGGCAGGCTCGACATCCTGATGACCCCCGCCGAAGGAAAGGGGCTTGTCGCGTGGTACGAAGCGCCCGCCGATCCGACTCAACCCGAATGGAAGGAACACGTCCTAGAGGCGCAGTACGACCACGCGCACGCCTCCGGCATCGCCGACATGGACAACGATGGACAGTTGGATATCGTCATCGCCAAGATGCACCAGGCGACGCCTCCGAACGACGTGACGATCTACTTCAACGGCGGCAACGGAAAATCGTGGGAGAAGCAGGTCGTCGCCACGAGCGGCTCGCACAACATCACGCTCATCGACATCGGCAACACGGGCTCCTTCGACATTTTCGGTTGCAACTGGAACACCAATTCGCCGACGAAGGGCGCCGTCGAAGCGTGGTTGAACCCGCGTTGATTCGACGAAGAAAGGTTTCGTTCGATGACGAACGAGGCGACGATCTTCGACACCGTTCTGCTGATCGGGCCCATCGGCACGGGGAAGAGCACGCTCGGCGGACTTGTCTCCGAGCGACTCGGCGTGCCGCGCGTCGGGCTGGACGAGACGCGGTTCCGTTACTACGCGGAGATCGGATATGACAAGGAACAGGCGGACGAACTCGGCAAGAAGGGGTTTCTTCACCTCTATCGGTACTGGAAGGCGTTTGAAATCCACGCCGTCGAGCGCATCCTGCAAGACCACCGCAACTGCGTCATCGACTTCGGCGGCGGGCACTCCGTCTACGAGGACGACGCGCTGTTCGAGCGGGCGCAACGCGCGTTGGCGGCGTACGCCTTCGTCATCCTGATCCTCCCCGCGCCGGATTTGGACGAATCCGTCCGCCTTCTCAATGAGAGAAGGGGAGAAGTGAAAGACGGCGATTTTGATTTCCACGAACATTTCGTGAAACACCCGTCGAACGGACGACTCGCCACCCACACGATCTACACGCGCTGCAAAACGCCGGAACAGTCCGCCGACGAGATCGTCGCCCTTGTCGAGCAACGCTTTTCGCGCGACGCGATCCAAAACGAAACGGGCGCGTCGGGGTGATCCGTTCCGACCGTTCCCCCCGACGCGCCCCGATTTGAAGATTGATTCGGATTCACTCTCGCCCCCCGCGACTACTTCAACACGACCAGCCGCCGCATTTCCATATGCGAGCCCGCGATCAACCGATAGATGTAGACGCCGCTGGCGACCCGTTCGCCCAACACATTGCGACCATCCCAATGCGCCGCCTTCGACGTGGACGAGTAATCTCCCGCGCCCATTCGACCCAGTTCCAGACTCCGCACCGTTTTCCCCTGCATGTCGTAGATCGTGATCGTCACGTCGCTGTCTTCGGCGAGGCGGAACGGGATCCACGTTTCGGGGTTGAACGGGTTGGGGTAGTTCTGCATCAAGGCGTTCGCCATTGTCGGACGCGCGAAGCCAATCGGTTCGCCGAGTCGGAAGCCGACGAGATCGCCGTTCGCGTCGCTCAGTTGGATATCGCGGAAACGCACGGCGTCCTTCAACGCGGACGGCGACGCATCTTTCAACCCGACAACGAACAACCGCGCAAGCACGTTACCGCGTTCACTCGATTGCGGCTGCGCGAGGTCGAGTTGCACGGAACTCAACGTGGTCGTATTGCCGACCGCGACGGGCTTCGGCGAAAAGACGTACCCGCCCAATGCGTCGCCCGTTTCGGCGCGTTCCATGGCGAACCCGTCGGGCAACGCCAACCGCAGTTCATATCCGGCGAGTTTGAGCTCCGTCTCCG
>JAQBWJ010000210.1 GCA_027625215.1 Candidatus Poribacteria bacterium | reverse complement strand
CCCGATAACCCCCCAAAAGGGGATACGGACTGGGATTACCTCGATTCGATGACGGATGAGGAAGCGTATCAGAACGCTTTGGACGATCCCGACAACCCTCCGATGACGGAGGAACAACTGAAACGCGCCATCCGTCTTGGATTTCCGCATCCGGTTGCCTATTACTCCCGGCTCAAAATGACGCGCGCGGAGTTTTCGCAAGCGTTCGAGATTCCGGTTGAGACGATCCGCGCTTGGGAACGCTGCCGTCAAACGCCAAGCGAGGCGTACCGAACCCTAATGACGGTTATTTGGCATCAACCCGATGCGGTGCTCGACGCGATGAAGGAACGGTCGAAATCACGCGAACAGTTCCGCGAACGGGCGCAACAGTATTTCGAGAAAGCGGCGAGCGACGACTAATTGAGGGACTCCACAATGCCATCCGATCAACCCCGAATGAACGCACACGGCACCGCCTGGCGCGGACTCATCGATCACTACCGCGACTACCTCCCCGTCTCCGACGCGACTCCCGTCATCACCTTGTACGAGGGCAATACGCCGCTCATCCCGGCGGTGAACATTAGCCGTCAACTCGGCGGGGACATCGAAATCTACCTGAAGTACGAGGGGTTGAACCCGACCTGCTCGTTCAAAGATCGCGGGATGACGATGGCGGTGTCGAAGGCGGTCGAGGAGGGGTCGAAGGCGGTCATCTGCGCCTCGACGGGCAACACCTCCGCGTCGGCGGCGGCATACGCGGCGCGGGCGGAGATTCGCAACGTCGTGCTTGTCCCCAACGGCGAGATCGCGCTCGGCAAACTGGCGCAGGCGATGATGCACCGCTCCAAAGTACTCGCCATCGACGGCAACTTCGACGACGCCCTGAACCTCGTGCGCGACATCGCCGACAACCACCCGATCACGTTGGTCAACTCCGTCAACCCGTACCGCATCGAGGGACAAAAGACGGGCGCGTTCGAGATCATCGATCAACTCGGCTTCGCGCCGACCTATCAGGCGATGCCGGTCGGCAACGCGGGCAACATCACCGCCTACTGGAAGGGCTACAAGGAGTACTACCAACTCCGCAAGTCCGACTCGTTGCCGAAGATGCTCGGCTTTCAGGCGTGGGGCGCGGCGCCCATCGTGGACGGCGAGAAAGTCGCCGACCCCAAGACGGTCGCCACCGCCATCAAGATCGGCAACCCGGCGAGTTGGAAACAGGCGGTTTCCGCGCGCGACGAGTCCGGAGGGCTGATCGCCAAGATCAAGGACGCGGATATCTTGAAGGCGTACAACCTGCTCGCGTCGAAAGAAGGCGTTTTTGTGGAACCCGCCTCGGCGATCCCGATAGCGGGCGTACTGATGCTGCATCAGCAGGGGTTCTTCAAGAAGGGCGATTCGGTCGTCTGCATCGTGACGGGTCACGGGTTGAAAGACCCCGACCGCGCCATCGCGGAGTCGCCGAAGCCCCGCGTCGTCCCCGCCGACGAAGACGTGATCTTGGAAGAAATCTTCTCGTAAAGACCTTGATGGAGTGTTTTCACCGTGAGCGCGACGCAGACCCCCTCTCGCCCCGACACGAAGTTCATCGTCATCCTCTCCGACGGGATGGCGGAAAACCCGCTCGACGCGCTCGGCGGCAAGACGCCACTCGAAGCGGCGCACACACCGAATATGGATCGCGTCGCGGCGATGGGCGTCGTCGGACAGGTGAACATCATCCCCGATTCGCAGTCGCCCGGCAGCGACGTGGGCAACTTGTCGGTTCTCGGCTATGATCCTGACCGATATTTGACGGGTCGCGCTCCGCTCGAAGCGGGGGCGATGGGCATTGAGTTGAAGTCGAATCAGGTCGCGTTCCGCTGCAACCTCGTCACCCTCATCGGCGACGAGATGCACGATTACAGCGCGGGACACATCACCTCCGAGGAAGCGGCTGAACTGATCGAGGCGGTCGGGTCGCGGCTCGGCGGCGACGGACGAACGTTTTTTCCCGGCGTGCAGTATCGACACATCCTCGTCGCCGACGAGAAGTACGACGTTCTCAAAGGCACGCCGCCGCACGACATCATGGGTCAACCGTTCGCCGACCATTTCCCAAAAGGTGACGGCGCGGACGAGGTGATCGGGTGGATGAAGCAGTCTTGGGACATCCTTAAAGGGCACCCAGTCAACCGGAAGCGGATCGCGTCGGGCAAGTCGCCCGCGAACAGCATCTGGCTGTGGGGACAGGGCAAGGCTCCCTCGCTGACGACCTACCCGGAGAAGTACGGGTTGAAGGGGTCGGCGATCTCCGCCGTCGATCTGGTGCGAGGGATCGCGCGCTATGCGGGGCTGGACGTGCTGCATGTGGACGGCATCACGGGTCTGCTCGACACGAACTACGTCGGCAAGGCGGAGGTCGGGCTGAATAGCCTTGAGGACGGCGATTTCGTCTATATTCACGTCGAAGCGCCGGACGAAATGGGTCACGCGGGCGATCCGCAGAAGAAGATACAGGCGATTGAGCACATCGACCGAGAGATCGTCTCGCGTGTGCTAGACTATATGCAACGGCATCCGCACACGCGAGTCGCCATTCTGCCCGATCACAAGACGCTCTGCACGACGCGCACGCATGAACGTGGGCGAGTCCCGTTTACAGCGTGCGGTGTTGGGATCGAGGCGGATGCGATTCCGGTGTATACGGAGAAATCGGCGGCGGTCAGCGAGCATGACTTCCCCGTTGGGTCGAAGTGGATGGATTGGTTTTTAGGGGTGGAACGATAGCATGTTCCCTCTCCCTTTGAGGGAGAGGGCTAGGGTGAGGGTGGTCGAACGCGCGAAGCGTCCTTTGATGATAATGGCAATAACCCCCATCCTAGCCTTCCCCCTCAGGGGAAGGGACTCGTTTCGCCCCTGTTTCGGCTATGGTTTCAATGCAACGTTGGGGTATCGGTTCGTTAGCAGCGATGAAGGGGTCGAACACAATGAGCGAACAGATGACAAGCGAAAAATCGACGTGGCGCACGAAGGTCGGGTTGGCGGAGATGCTCAAGGGCGGCGTCATCATGGACGTTGTCAACGCGGAGCAGGCGAAGATCGCCGAAGAAGCGGGCGCGGTGTCCGTCATGGCGCTGGAGCGCGTCCCGGCGGACATTCGGCGGGACGGCGGCGTCGCCCGCATGTCCGACCCGAAGATGATCAAGGACATCATGGCGATGGTCACGATCCCCGTGATGGCGAAGGTGCGGATCGGGCATTTCGTGGAGGCGCAGATCCTCGAAGCGTTGGGCGTCGACTTCATCGACGAGAGCGAAGTGCTCACCCCCGCCGACGAGTACTTCCACATCGACAAGCACGCCTTCAAAGTGCCGTTCGTCTGCGGTTGCCGCGACTTGGGCGAAGCGTTGCGACGCATCGGCGAGGGCGCGGCGATGATCCGCACGAAGGGCGAAGCGGGCAGCGGCAACGTCGTCGAGGCGGTGCGGCACATGCGTTCCGTGCAGAGCGGCATCCGTCACCTTCAAGGACTGCGCCGCGACGAGATGATGACTGAAGCGAAGAATCTCGGCGCGCCGTACGACCTGCTGGTGGAAGTCGCCGAGACGGGCAAACTGCCCGTGCCGAACTTCTCGGCGGGCGGCGTCGCGACTCCGGCGGACGCGGCGCTGATGATGCAACTCGGCGCGGAGACGGTGTTCGTCGGCTCCGGCATCTTCAAGTCGGGCGATCCGAAAGAACGCGCGAAGGCGATTGTCTCCGCCGTGATGCACTACGACAACCCGTCCGTCCTCGCGGAGATCAGCGAAGGACTCGGCGAACCGATGTCGGGGCTGGACGTTCGCACGATGCCCGAAGAAGAACGCATGGCGAATCGAGGGTGGTAAGAGGCTGATGCCCGTCAAAGTCGGCATATTGGGACTTCAAGGCGCGGTCGAGCCGCACATGAAGGCGCTGACGGCGTGCGGGGCGGAACCGCGCGTCGTTCGTCTGCCCGACCAGATCGCCGCCGTCGACGCGCTCATCATTCCCGGCGGCGAGAGCACAACGATGGGCATCCTGATGGAGCGGTTCGGGGTGAAGGACGCCCTGCTGCGCCACGCCGAACAAGGCAAGCCGATGTACGGGACATGCGCCGGAATGATCCTGATGGCGAAGGAGATCGAAGGCAGCGATCAGGCGCGGTTGGGGTTGATGGACACGCGCGTTGCCCGAAACTCGTTCGGTCGGCAGGTGGACAGTTTCGAGGCGGCGGTGGACGTTCCCGCTGTCGGGGAAGAGCCGTTTCGCGCGGTATTTATACGCGCGCCGCACGTCGTCTCCGGCGGCGAGGGGGTCGAGGTACTATCGGTGTTTCAGGAGCGGATCGTGCTGGTGCGGCAGGGACATCTGCTGGCGTCGGCGTTTCATCCCGAACTGACGGACGATCTGCGGCTGCATCGGTATTTCTTGCAAATTGTAAACGAGTTGTAACGCGATTCACGGAGTTGGATATTTGACAATCGAGGAAAATGTAAGTTGATAGATTATAAATCATCCGCTGGTATTATGTTGTTCACAACCGTCCGAATTGAGACGTTTTCGGAACGCGGTTCGGGAACAGGTACTGGTTTCATTGTGAACTTTGAAGACAAGTCAGGCAACACAGCGTATTTTATCGTCACCAATAAACACGTGTTAAAGGACTATTCGTCTGCAAAATTCTTCTTTTTTCTTCATGATGGCGAGATTCCACAACTAGGGACAAAAGTTGACATCAATCTCACAAACTTACCCAACCAATGGTTTGGTCATCCTAACGATGATATTGATGTCGCAGTAATTCCTGTCGCGCACATACATAACGAGTTATACAAGCGCGGCGATAAACACTATTTTAATTGGATTAACGTCAAGGATTTTCCGATTGCTGAAAACATAAACCTCAAAAACCCGATTCAAGAGATCGTATTTGTTGGTTACCCAATCGGCATGTATGACACTAAGAATTATCTACCAATCGTGAGACGTGGGATTACCGCATCCCCTCCAACAATCGACTATTGTGGTCGCCCAATCTTTCTGATTGATGCTGCGGTTTTTCCTGGCTCAAGTGGAAGTCCGGTTTTCGCACTCAATGAAAGAAATATCACGGTGGAGGATGATCATGTCCGTATCGGTAAGGGGTACAGTTACTTGGTGTTGTCGCGATGCAGTTTATTACCACGTCATTAGGAATTATTGAGACTGTTGAAGTCCCAACGGCAAGTGCTTCGGTGATCAAGTATCAACAGCACATCAATCTTGGGCTTGTTTATAAAGCACGTACAATTACAGAAACGATTGTCGCTTACTTTCAGTGGCGGGGCGAAGAATAATGAACTTTCCGGTCATGACAAGCCGAGAATTTTGGGGATTCG
>JAQBWJ010000209.1 GCA_027625215.1 Candidatus Poribacteria bacterium | reverse complement strand
GCGCGACGGCGATCCCGCGGCCCTGAATCGGCTTCAACACGGACGCCGGATCGACCCCGCCGCTGACGATATTTCCCGGTCCCACCAACAGGTCGAACCCCAACGCGACTGCCTTGTCCAACTCGTTCGTGTCGATGATCGAGCCGACGCCCAACACCATCCTCCGTCCTTCGGCGAACTCGGCGCCGCGCATCGCCCTCAGTTCCGTCATCGCTTCGTCCAACACGCCCGCGTCGATGCGGAATGTCACTTCGGGGATGTATCCGGCTCGGTAGACCTCCTCCACCGTGACGACCATCTGCTCCGCCGTGCGGATGTGATCGCCGCCCATCACGACGGCAATGCCGCATTTCACCATCGTCTTCACGACCTGCGCCCGATCCGGCTGATACGTTGCCATGTTCGTTCCTCGATCCTCTCCGGTCAAACTTGCGCCGCGACGGACGACTCCGCCACAATAGGCGACGATTCACTCTATCGAAACGACGGCGTCGAATCAACCGCCGGGCTGTGGGGGATCAAAAAGAGGGAGAGGGCGCGTATGAGGCGGTCCGTGACAGCAGCGTATGTGCGTCTGCGCGAAGACCGCTGGTGGCAACTTGTGTTAGCGCTAACCGTGTTGCATCTCATCCCTATCTGGGCGTTTACCTATGTCCCGACGCAGGACGGGTTGAACCACGTCTACAACTCCTACATCTTGAAAGAGTGGCACAACCCCGCCTACACGAAGTTCCACGACGCTTACGAACTTAACCTGACACTCTTCCCCAACTGGACGAACTACGCCTTCTTCTATGCCGCGTTGCACGTTGTCCCGCCCGTTGTCGCGGACAAACTATTTTTGACGGTGTGCGTGCTCCTCTATCCGTTGGCATTCGGGTATTTGTTGAAGGCTGTAGGGGCGGATGCGCGATTGTGGGGGCTGCTCGGCTTTCTGTTCACGTATCACACGTTCATTGCGCTTGGGTTTTACAACTTCGTATTGAGCCTCCCGATGGCGTGCTTCGCGCTCAGCTACTGGTGGAAGCGACGCGGCGATTTCCAACTGAAACACGCCGCCGTTCTGAATCTGGGGCTGCTGGCGATCTACCTGACCCATTTCAGCACGTACGGCAAAGTTCTCATGGCGTTCTCGATCTTGGCGACAACCGGATACCTGCTGCCGCTTCTCAACTTTAGACTTCAACTCAAACGGCTGGCGACCTTCTACGGCTATCTATCCCCGTCATATTTTCTCCTCTTGAGCACGCTTCTTTCAAACCCCGAATCGCACAACCGCGCGTGGTGGGAGACGAAACTCGTCGGGTTCGTTCACTACGACTCGCTCAAAGTGCTGTGGGAACAACTGCTCCACCTGAAGTCGCTCGTCTACTTCAACGACAGTTACGCCGACATCTCGCACCTGACGATCCCGCTGCTGTTGGGAGGGTTCGGTTGGACAGTCGTCCAACGTATCCGACAACGCGCCGTCAAGCCGCGAGACGGGTTTCTCGTTTTAACCGCCGTCCTAACAGTCGCTTATTTCGCGCTGCCGGAGCGGTACGGTTCCCCCGCGTGGATCAACGAGCGCGTCCTTCTGTTCGCCATCCCGATGCTCGTGGCGTGGTTCGAGCCGTTCCCGACGCAAGGCGTTGTGTGGAAGCGGGTCAGGGTGGGGCTTGGCGCGTGGATCATCGTCCTGTCGATGTGGCATCTCGGCTATACGCTGCGCGATTTCGGCAGGTTGAGCGGCGATATGGAGGAGTTTGCGTCCGGCGCGCACCTCATCGAGCCGAACTCGACCGTTTCGATGTTCCAGCACGACAATTGCTCGATGAAAGCGAAACGACACGGAGTGTTGAAATACGCCTCGCCGTTCTTCCACGATTCGACGCTTTACTGTTTCGGCAACGGCAGCGTCTACGTCGGTAACTACGAGCCGAAGTACGACTACTTCCCGATTCACTACCGTGAAGGTTACTGGAAGTGGGAATATCCGAGCGCGCCCATCGACTATTGGATTGCGTGGAACCTGCCAGAAGACGACGCGGAAGTGGCGAAACTCGGCGACGACTACGAGGTCGTTCACCGGACCGAACAATTGCGGCTGTTCAAGCGTAAAGCGCCTTAAACAAGGCGCCCTTTATACGGGATCGACACCCGATTCCCACGCGGCAAGTTCCCGCTGGTACGCCTCCGAGTCGTTCATGTCCCGCAGGATGGCGCACGCATCGACCGAGATCGCGGTGCGCGCGTTTTCGTGGGCGCGAATGTAGTCGCGGAGCATTTGCGTGTGCGGGTCCATCGCCAGGATCTCGTCGCAGCACGCCGTCGAGAGGGCGATGGGGTGTCCGTTTTTCTCGCCGAAGCGTGGCACAACAATCGGCTGGTCTGTCGTTTGAAACGCCTTGATCACCGCTTTGAACACGGTCGGAGGGATGAACGGCTGATCGACCAAGCCGAGTAACACACCGTCCGCCTCGCGCGCCGCCCGCAGTCCGACCTGAGCGGACGACAACATGCCGTCGTCGTATCGACGGTTCTCGATGACGGTCACGTCGGGTCGCGCGAGCGACATCGCCACCTGCATTCGAATCAGGTCGGCGGCGAAGCCAAGCACGACGTACGTCCGCGACACGCCGCTCTCGCGGAATGTGTTCAGACACTGCTCAATGACGGTGTGATTGCCGAACGGAAGGAGTTGTTTCAGCCGACCCATACGGCGGGAAGTGCCACCCGCCAACAAGACGCCCACAACCTGTTCGCGCGAACGGTCCATTTTGGTGAATTCCTGCGTTATAACACTCACAACTCGAAAATGAATTGATTGAGGACGCACGGTATCGATTTCGCGTTGGGAATACAAGAGGCATTTCACGCCTGCCCCATTGGATGAAACGATATCCGTCATCAAATGTTCAGTTGTCAGGGCGTTGCCTCGTTCGGTTGTTGCGTTCCATTCGCGCCCTGCGCCACTTGCGTCCGCGCGAACGATATAGGAACCTTGTGGTTGAATCATCCCGACAACGTACTCGAGCGCGTACCGTTCGACCCAACGCTCGATTCTAGCGTTGACCTAACATATACTCTATATTACGATGTGGTCGTTGCGCGATCCGAGACCGCCCTCAAAAAGGGATTTTGACCCGATGACTTCCGCCCACTCAAACGACCGCGCAAAACCAATACCGACAACGGTTTGTGGCGATGCCCCCTTCGACCGTTGCCGCGCGGCGCGAACGATTGTCCTGAACGCGAACGGCGCAATTCGTCGCATCGACGGGGAGGATGTCTCTACGTCCCAACCGTTTCTCGACCTGATTCACGTGGACGACCGCCCGTTCGCGGAATCGCTCATCGCGCGCGCCGCGCAGAACCCGTACCGACCCTTCTCCGCCGAATTTCGCTGCTGCGGGAGCGGTTGGACTTCCGTGACGGTCGAGCATCAGCCGGAGCCGCCCGTCGAAGGTACCGTCGTCCGGTTTCACGATGCGCCCGTGGCGGCTCGTTCGTTCGGAGAGTTGTACCGCGTCCTGATGAACGTCGAATGTTTTTTGTGGCACGGCGTTGTCACGAAGCGGGAGTGGGGCTTGGAATGGAACACGCGCTCAATCAACGAAGCGTTGCAGCGACAGTTGCTTCCTCTCGACGTGCCGGAGGGCGGTTCCTACCATGCGGCAGTGCACGAGGCGCGCACTCCGGAATCCCGCGAGCGCACGGACCGATTCGGCGATACCGCGATCCTTTCCGGCAAACGCCACTACGGGCAGGAACACGAACTCATCGACCGCTACGGGCGAACCCGATGGTTCTACGAGAACGTCTACATCGAACCGCTCTCCGAAGGCGACCGCTGGGAACTGATCGGCGTTGCGACCGAGATTACCGGGCAGAAGGCGGTCGAGGAACAACTCCGCCAATCGGAAGAGCGCAACCGGATGCTCTTCGACGCGATCCCCGACATGATCGTGCGAATGTCGCGCGACACGACCATCCTTGAAAGCCGCTCCGGAAAGAACTTTTCGCTTCGCACCCCGCTTGAAGAGAAAATCGGGCAGCGAGCCGTCGATCTGTTTCCTCGCCATACGACGCAACTCGAAGCGGCGATTGAATGTGCGCTGCGGACGGGTGAGTCTCAGGTCATTCACCATGAACTCTACATGCGCGACCGGATGACCGAGCTCGAAACACGCTGCGTGCCGGGAGACGGCGAGGAGGTGATCGCCGTCGTGCGCGACATCTCTCCCGTCAAACGCCGCGCAAACGAACGCGAAACCATCGCCGAAATCTCCGAACTTGCCCTGATGGACGGTGATGAGACTTTTTTTGACTCGGTCGCCGAAATTCTTGCGCGTCGGTTCCATTTTCCATCGGTAGCGGTGGAACTGATCGACCGCGACCGCCGCGAGATGGTCTACATCGGTACGCACGGCTTCGATGTGGTGGGCGAGAAGCCTGTCCGAATCCCAATCGACGAAACGTTGTCCGGCGCCGTTGCCATGACGGGCGCGCCGATGGTGATCCACGACGCGCAGGATCATCGCGGGTATCGCCACGAGGGACTCCGTCGGCTCAACGTCCGAACGTTTCTCTGCGAGCCGCTGACGACGGGAAAAGAGATTTTGGGCGCGATTGCGCTCGGAGATTCGCGCCTGAGGCTTGAGGCGGACGAACTGACGGAAACGTTACGGGTCGTCGCCAATTTCGTCGCGCAGTGCCTCGAACGGCGGCGCGCAACGGCGGCGTTGACGGAGAGCGAGTTCCGTTTCCGCGCGCTGTATCAGTCGTCCACCGCCGGAATTGCGATCATTCGGCTGGACGGCAGCATCGGCGAGATCAATCCGGCGTTTCAACGGATGCTCGGCTATCGAGAAGAGGACGTACGGGGGCGGTCGTTTCTCGATTTGACCGCGCCGCCGCATGTGGCGAGAGATCGGGAAATCTTCAGAAGCCTCGCCTCCGGCAGAGCCAACGCCGATTCCGGCTTCACCGAGCTCGTTCACAAAGACGGGCGATTCGTTCCGGTGCATGTGGCGGTGTCGGTCGCGCGCGCAGCAAACGGGGAGCCGAAGCACATCACCTCCGTCGCATGCGACATTTCGGAACTGAAACGCGCAGAACAGGAACTCCGTGCGCTGTACGAGGAGATGGAACGTCGGGTGGAAGACAGGACGCGCGAACTCAGAGAGACCGCTGACCGTCTTGCACGCTCCAACCGCGAACTCCAGGACTTCGCCTACATCACCTCGCACGACCTGAAAGAGCCGTTGCGCTCCATCGGCAGTTTCATCGAACTGTTCCGTCGTCGGTACGAGGGAGAGATCGACGCCGACGCGGACGAGATGATCTCCTACGTCGTGAATGGGGCGAAACGGATGAACGAGATGATCACGTCGCTGCTCGACTATTCGCGGGTGGATACGCGGGGCGGCGCGTTCACGAAGACCTCCGC
>JAQBWJ010000208.1 GCA_027625215.1 Candidatus Poribacteria bacterium | reverse complement strand
AAATCACGAACAAGACACCGCCCACCGCGCTGCCGATCAGAAGGGCGATCAATGCGGTCAACGGATCGCCGCCGTGCGTTTCGCCCTCAGGTCCTCCCGCTCCGCGACCGATCACCGCCATCGCCGTCGGCGCAACGAGTTCGACGCTCAACGCCGCAAGCAACGCCCCGCCGCCGAACGCAATGAACGCCGCCGTCACGACCGGCTTCGGCTTCCACAACAGTCCCAGAATCGATCCCAACAGTAGCGACGTAGCGGAGATCGCTCCCAACGCGAGCGCCCATAGCGCGTACCGCATCACGAACGGCGACCTCGCAGATGTTTCCGCGAACGCGACGTTTGCCCAACCAACCGACAACACCGCGCCGACCGCAACGGAGCCCCATCCACCGCCATTCCGAGACATAACCGCCGCCCCCTTTTGCCCTATCCCGATTTCGATGACCGCCGCGCGCGACACTCGTAAGCCGTCACATTTAGCGTCATTCGAGCGCGAAGATCAACAGCAACGTTGAAAACGGGCGAGGATCGGTGGTTGCCGTCGGAGGGAGAGAGGTACAAAAAAGATCGGGCGACCTATTTAAAAGGAGATCGCCCGAGGCTTCAGAAAGGAGAGTTCAGATGCGTTGAGTCTCTATAAGCAATGGGCGTGCCAATTCCGAGTACATCGACCCAAACGCCTTGAACGGCGGGGTTTTCCGTCGATTCGGTGGCGGTACGCGACGCGCATGGGACTGAATGTGGTGAATTTCCTCGCAAATGGTCGAGCACACTGTTCGATGATTTGGCAGTTTTCGGGTGGGGTGAGGCGCCAATGAACGACCCGAACGATCCCCCGTCATTCCGTACTTTGGGTAGTCGGTAATCCTCGCGCGGTGTGGCATGGGGGGTAAATATGGGCACAAAAAAAGAGACAGCACTCTCGCCGTGGCTGTCTCTCGGATAAGGAGGTTAGACTGGATTCTCTAGCGAACCGATTTTGGGAGGTAGTTCGCGGGAAAATCTAAGTTCTGCCTCACCATAAGCAAATGCGATGCCAACGTACTGTCCACGTACCATTTTCCCGCCGAATCCCCCGCCGCCCCTTGCTTTGCCTGCTTTCGACCCCGCACCGACTTCGTGTCATTCTTCACAAACTGTTCGGAATCCTGCCCATTTTCTTGAGCAGCGTGCGCGGATATTGAGCATGATTTCACAATGTGGCGAGTTCGGCGAGCAACCCCTTGAACGACGCTTCCGAGCCGTCGATGCTGCTGCCGTTTGCGGGTCGGTAGTGCGTTTCAAGCGCGACCACGCCGTCGTAGCCGTCCGCTTTGAGTTCGCGGAAGAACGGCGGGTAGTCCACTCGCCCCTGCCCGATGGGAAGCCACGTCCGCTCGCCGTTGATGAAGTCGATATCTTTGACGTGCACATGGACGACGCGGTCTTTCACGGCGCGATAGCCCTCAAGCGCGGACCGTTCGTCGCCGGAGGCGCAGGCGTTCGCCGGGTCCCAGATCAGTTGAAGCGCGGGCGAGTCGAACTCGGCGAAGAGACGCTCCAAGTCGGCGCTCGTGCCGATATTGCCGGACGAGACGTTCTCGAAGCCCAACACGATGCCCTCGCGTTCGGCGAGTCGCACGGGCAGTTCCAATTTTGACCAGATGCGTTCCCACGTATCGTCCGTCGGGTCGGCGATCTTCCAGAAAGAGAACAGGCGGACGAGGTTCGTGCCGAACAGCGGGGCGATCTCGATGGAGCGTTTCATGTGGGCGATGTGCTCGGCGTATTCGTCGTCGTTGTCGAGGTCGCAACGGAGCGTGAGCGAGTCGATGCAGGTGACGGGCATCCCGCTGCGTCGGACGATTCTCAGGACATCGCTGAGCTCGGCGTCGTTCAAATGGCAGACGTTCTTGCCCCAGACGCCGTGCAGTTCGATATTCTCGATGCCCCATCGTTTGGCGATCTCAATCGCCTCCACGAGGTCTTGACTGATTTCGTCCGTCAGCACGCCCAATCGAAACGTCATCCTCTTTTAACCCTTCCGACTCCGTGAGTGCGGCTTCTTCATCGACGTAAGAAAACGGAACCCCCGTCGGACTCCTAAATATTTCCGACGGGGGGGTCGCCTTATTCCACGCCGCGCATCGTCTTCTATTTCTTTTCCGCCTTGCTACCGGCAACGATCCCGGCAACGATTCCGGCGAGTTCGATCACGATGAAGCCGATCATGAACCACTGCCAAAACGCCGGATCGCCCGCGCCGGGCATACTGAACGGTCGTCCTTCCGCGTCGGGTCCGCTGCCGAACGAGGTCGGCGGCGCGCCCATCAGAAAGCCGAGGATCGCTCCGACCACCGACGCGGGGATCAACGCGAAAAACCCCCACGTGAACGCGTACCTAAATGCCATCGTCGGTACCTCCTATATAGAAACACCGGATGCCGCACATCATAGCCGATTCGTGTGATGACTGCTACATGAGAAACGTGCGGACGGGTCGCGGGCATCGGTTCGATGTGTGGTACAATTCGACGTGTGAGACAACAAGGACAGGGTGTGATGGTCGAAGCCGCGATAAAGTGGTTCAAACAGGCAAACTACGATTTGACGATGGCGGAGCGTAACATCGAGATCGAAGGGTACGCTGTGTCCGCGTTTCTGGCGCATCAAGCCGTAGAGAAACTGCTGAAGGGTATCCTGATCGTTCGCGGTCTGCCTGTGCCGAGAACGCATCAGATCGAAGTGTTGGTGAGCGAATTGGATTTGAAACGGTCGTTCAAAGAACGCATCGTCGAATTATCTGAGGACTACACGCAGACTCGCTATCCTGATGCCGCCGTCGGTTTTTCGTTTGACGAATATACCGAAGAGGTTGCGAGAGAAAAGATCGCTTTGGCGAAAGAAGTCTTCGACGCATTTGAGGATGTCTATCAACCGTTGCTGGAAGAATCCGATGACGAATCTGACGAACGATCGGTGGATTGAGCGGTTTCAACGGGAAGTCGTTCCCGTCATCCGTGAGAAGTACAACCCGGTGCGGATTCTTCTGTTCGGATCGCGGGTGACGGGAACAGCGAGCGAGGAGTCGGATATCGACGTGATCCTCGTCTCATCGAAGTTTGAAGGAAAACCCTTCTTCAGGCGGGCGACTCCGATTCGCGTCGCAACGCTTTTCCCCAAAGCGGTCGACTATCTCTGTTACACGCCGGAAGAGTACGAGCGAATTCAGCGCGCCTCAATCGTTGTCCACGACGCAGCCCAACACGCCGTTGAACTCACCCCATAGCGAAGCGGCTGATTCACCCGCACTCTCCATCCTCATCAACAAACGCTCTTACTCGGTGGACAACTGCTTCTCCGCCGGAATGAACTCGCCATCGCGGACAACCGCGACGTACGCCGGTTTCGGACAGTCACCGTGTTCATCGAAGTAGGTGGGACCCGTCACCCCGATGTATGCCTTCTCCGCCGAATTGGTCGCCGCGAGTCGGTCGCGGATCGCCTTGCGTTCCGCCCCGACCTCGTTGATGACCGCGAACAGTTGATTCGCTGCATCGAAAGTGAGCGCCGCCCATGTGTCGGGGGTCGTGGTGAACTTCGCCAAAAACGCCTCGCGGAACGCCTGCGCCTTCGGACCGCCGACGGACGGGTGAACGATGAACGGCGTCGTCAGCAGCATCCCCTCGACGGACTCTCCGCCGATACCGACCAGTTCGGGCGAGAACGTGCCGTCGCCGCCGATGAACGGCGTTTGGATGCCTTTCTCGCGCGACTGTTTCACGATGGACGCCGCTTCGTTGTACAGCCCGGAGATGAACACGATATCCGGTCGGAGCGCGTCGAACTTGTCGATGGGCGTCGAGAAGTCGAGCGTCGCTTCCCGCTGATAGCCCTCTTCGCCGACGACTTCCAACCCGTACGTCGCCGCCGATTCAACGAAAGCGTTTTTGAGTCCGGTGCCGTAGTCGTCGTTGTCGTAGAAGATGGCGACTTTTTTCAACCCCAACGCTTCGGCGACGTACCGCGCCAACGATTCGCCCTGATAGCCGTCGTGGTAGAGGTTGCGGAACGTCCACTCCGAGCCGCGACAGACATCGACGTTGGTGGAACCCGGCGAGAACTCGACGACGCCCGCCTGTCGGTAGATCGGCTTGCCCGCCATCGAGCAGATCGAGTTGAAATGCCCGATCACCGCGACGATGGAGGGGTCGTTCGCCAGTTTTGTGGCGACTGCGTTCGCTTGGTCGTCGCGGGCTTGGTCGTCTTGGAAGTCGAGTTCGACCATCTTGCCGTTGATGCCGCCCGCCGCGTTGATCTGGTCGCGCGCGAGTTCCGCGCCCATTTTGATCTGTTCGCCGAACGCCGCCGCGCTTCCGGTGAACGGCGCCGCGACGCCGATGCGTACCGTCGTCGGTTCCTTGTCGCCGCCGCACGCGATGAAGACGACCAACGCCGCCATCGCCCCAAACAAACTCAACATCTTAAATCGTGACATGGTTTTTGGTAACTCCGTGAGAGAGGGGGGTAACTCCGGTAACATAACGTTGTGAGCGTATCCTACCATGAAACGACGTACCGCCTCACGCCCTTCGTTGAGAGGCGGAGTGCGCGTCCGTGAAGCGTATCCCCTCGCGGGGCGACTCGGTCCATGTTGGGGGGTGGGGATTTGCATTGCGCCGTAGCCCATGTCGTCCGTCAACAGAAATTGGGTTCGCGTGGCTGCGAATTATATTATATGATAATAGGGGACTCGATGGTGCTGACATTTCGCCGATTGACCATGCCGCCTGAAGCGAAGATCGACGTTGTCTATATGGATACGGGGACGGCGGGCGAATACGGCGAGTGGGTGCGCCGACCGACTTCCGAAGTGCCGCAGAATCACAAAGCGAAAATCCTGCTGTTGATCGAGAAGAAAGCGACGGTGACGACACTCGACCGCGACGACCATCGGTTTATCGAACGAGCAACGCATCGCGGTTGGGATTATGCAATATGGGAGTTCAAGACGACAAAATGGCGGTGCTTCTACGTTGATATCGGACAGTTGTCGGGAAAGATCGTTTTACTCCACCTCTACGCCAAAAAGAGCCGCGAGTTGCCGAAGAAGGAATTGCGCCGCGCATTACTGGGAGCACAACAATGCATCGACGAGTTGATCGCGCGTTCGAGTCGTTAGTCGTTGATGACGACATCGCCGCCGAAGTGAACGAGCAAGCGCGTCGACTGCGTGAGACGCCGGACTATTGGCTTGAAAGTCTGCGGTTCAACCTGAAGCAGGCGGTCGCGGAACGGATGCGCGAGATGGGTTGGACGAACGAGGAAGCGGCTGAACGCGCAGGATTGAAGCCGTCCGGTCTCTCGAAGATGCTGAACAACGACACGAATCCCACGCTTCGGACGGTGGCGAAGATCGCCGTCGGGTTGGGTCTGCGCCCCGAACTGCGCCTCGTGTGC
>JAQBWJ010000207.1 GCA_027625215.1 Candidatus Poribacteria bacterium | reverse complement strand
TGGGGCGCATCGTTGTTCTTCGAGGTGCAAAACGTCTACGACCGCGTGAACGTCTTCGCCCGCAACTTCAACTGGGATGACGGGGAGTTCAAAGACGTGAAGCAGTTCCCGCGATTGATGATTCTCGGCATCATCGCCGATTTTTAGAAATCAGATGCGCCGTCACGTGCATCCTTCCAAATGAAACTCAGGCGGGTGATGACGGCTGTGAAACCATCCGTCATCAACCCACCACCTGTCGCCGACGCGACGTTCCCTCCGAATCCGCACGCCAATACGCATACCGCCGCTAGTCTGTTTCCTCTCGTCGGCTTAAACAACTCCAAATGATCCTGAGTCTCAACTAATATTTATATTTCCCACTTCCAAAAAGTTGACATTCTGCTCTCGCGGTGTCATGCTCATAAGTGACGAGACGATTCCACCGCACGGGAGAATCCAACATGCGCGCGATGATCCAAAAACTCCGCGACGTTCCCTCCATCGGGACAACGGCGTTGTGCGCTCTGTTCGGGGTGATGGGCGTCCTGTCGCCGAATCCGATGTGGGCGAAGGCGTTTTACGGCGCGTCGTTCGCGGTCGGCGGCTACGACAAGTTGTGGGACGGGTTGAAGTCGTTGAGTCGCGGACGGTTCGAGATTGACCTGTTGATGGTGCTCGCCGCCGTCGGTTCCGCTGCCATCGGGCATTGGGAAGACGGCGCGATGCTCATTTTCATCTTCGCCCTCAGCGGCACGCTGGAAGACATCGCGCTCGGTCGGACGGAGCGCTCTATCGCCGCGTTGATGAAGATGCGCCCCGATCAGGCGCGCGTGCGACGCGACGACGAGGAAGTTTGGGTAGGCATCGAGTCGGTGGAGATCGGCGAGACGGTCATCGTGAAGTCGGGCGAGAACATCCCTGTTGACGGCGCGGTGGTGTCGGGCGGGTCGTCCGTCAATCAGGCGACGATCACGGGCGAGTCTCTTCCTGTCAATAAAACTGAGGGCGACAAGGTCTACGCCGGGACGATGAACGGGCAAGGCTTTCTGGAAATCCGCGTCGAATGCCCGGCGACGGACACGGTGTTCTCCCGCATCTTGAAACTGGTCGAACAGGCGCAGTCCGACGCACCGCCGACGCACGCCTTCCTCAAACGGTTTGAGTCCGTCTATGCGTGGGGCGTTGTATTGGCAACGGCGGGCTGCGGTTCATGTCCGGATGGGGCGGCGGCGACGCGCTCTATCGGGCGATGACCTTGATGGTGGTCGCGTCGCCCTGCGCCGTCATGCTGTCGAGTATGCCCGCGATGCTCTCGGCGATTGCGAACGGAGCGCGGCACGGCGTGTTGATCAAAGGCGGGGCGCATCTGGAACGGCTCGCGCAGGTGGACGCCGTCGCCTTCGACAAGACGGGAACGCTCACGTCGGGCGAGTTGACCGTCGCTCATGTCGTCGCGTTCGGCGAAACGCCGTTGACGGATGACGCCCTCGTGCGGATCGGCGCAGCGTTGGAAATGGGGTCGAACCATCCCATCGCGCAGGCGGTCGTGAGGTCGGCGGAACGACGCGGTATCGCGACGCCGTCGGTGAGCGACCTCAACCTGACGGGACAAGGCGTCTCAGGCGTCATCGACGGGACACGATATAACGTCGGCAGCCCCCGCCATTTCGAGCAATCCGGCGTGAACGTGCCCGATTCGGTGACGGAGGCGTTGGCGTCGAAACGGCGCGAGGGGAATACGGTCGTCATCGTCGGCGATGAGGTCGCCCCGCTCGGACTGCTGATTCTGCGCGACGCGATCCGCGAAAACTCCGCCGAAACGATTCGACGCTTGAAGTCGCTCGGCGTCAAAAGCGTTTCCCTCATGACGGGCGATCACGCTCAGGCGGCGAAAGAGATCGCGGACGCGGCGGGTGTCGATGAAGTCCATTTCGACCTGTTGCCGCAAGACAAGGTGACACTTCTGCAAGACTTGGCGATGCGCGGACGACGCGCCGCGTTCGTCGGCGACGGGGTGAACGACGCGCCCGCGTTGGCGACGGCGCACGTCGGCGTCGCGATGGGCAAGTCCGGCGCGGACGCCTCGCTCGAAACGGCAGACCTCGTGCTTATGTCGGACGACCTCTCGCAACTGCCCTACGCGCTCATGCTTGGGCGGAAGTCGCAGCGGATCGTTCGTCAAAACCTGTTGTTTGCGGGCGGAATCATCTTGGGGTTGATCGCGTTGACATTCGCCGGGATCGTGACACTGCCGCTCGCCGTCGTCGGACATGAGGGCAGCACCGTGTTGGTCGCGTTCAACGGGCTTCGGATGCTGCGTGATCTGCAGGAATGAACTTCATGAACACCTCGTTCGACAGGAGCACGCCTCGCCTTGTCAATCGGATGTGCGTCGCCGTGCGTTCCAGCAGACCCCACTCGATCAGCGCGTCGATTTCGTCTCGGAAATCTTCGGCGAAGTTCACCCCAAACCGCGCCGCGTAACGGGTCAGATCGACCCCTTCTCTCATCCGCAGCGCGAGCATCACCGTCTCCGCGCGATGCGCTCGTCCCTCCAACCGCTCCCGATCCACAACGACCTCGCGCCCTTCCTCGATCCGCTTGATGTAGGACTGCGTGCCGCGCACGTTGCCGTACCGCTCGCCGTTCAGATACCCGTACGCGCTCGGTCCAAGACCGACATACGGCGCGTTCATCCAGTACGTCAGATTGTGGCGACACTCTCGCCCGCGCCGAGCGTAGTTTGAGGTTTCATAGTGGTCGTACCCGGCGTCCGTCAGGGTGTCGAGTGTCCACTCGAACATGTCCGCCTGCGCGTCGTCGTCGGGTACGGCGAGCAGGTCGCGGTCGATCCAACTGGAATAGACGGTCTTCGGTTCGATGGTCAGCCCGTAGACGGAGAGGTGTTCTGGGTTTGCGTCGAGGGCGCGTTTCACCGTGTCCTGCCAGCCGCGCAGCGATTGATCGGGCAGGGCGAAGATGAGGTCGAGGTTCACGTTGTCGAAGCCGACGGCGCGGGCGGCTTCGTAGGCGCGGTAGACATCCGCGACGGAGTGATCGCGCCCCAGCGTTTTCAACAGACCGTCATCGAACACCTGCACGCCGAATGAGAGGCGGTTGACGCCCGCGCGTCGGTAGGCGTCCAGTTTCGGTTGATCAACTGTTTCAGGGTTCGATTCGACGGTGATTTCAGCGTCTTGGGCGATGGGGTAGTGGGCGCGGAGGAAGTTCAAGAGATCGGTCAGTTGATCGCCTGTCAATAAGGACGGAGTTCCACCGCCAAAGAAGACGGACGTGACGTTTCTTTCGATCCCATCCTTACCTTCGCCTGCGCGGGGAAGGGATATTCTCTGCTCTGCCTCGCGCTTGAGCGCATCCAAAAAGCGTGGCACGCGCTCTTTGATGTAGGGAGCCGTCGCAAAGTCGCAGTAGTAGCACTTGTGGACGCAAAAAGGGATGTGGACGTAGAGTCCGAATAGGTTATTCGGAAGCGTCGGCAAAATCGCCATATTCCGATTTCACGATCATCGCGGTGCGCTTCAGGCGGACGTTCCGCAGGACCGGCTTCTCCGCGTCGGTCGACCAGATGACGAGCACCGCCTTGCCCTTGATCATCTCAAACGGGATCGGTCCCCAGAAACGGCTGTCCATCGACCGCTCGCGGTTGTCGCCCATGCCGAAGTAGTGGTCGGGCGGCAGGACGAACGGCTCAAACTCGTTGGGAGCGTTCGCGCGTTGATACGGCTTCGGCGTCACGAGATACCACCGATGCTCGTCGAGGATCTGGTAGAGGATCGCCTCGCCGACCGCGTTGCCGAAGCGGTCCGGCTTCACAATGAAATACTCGTGGACGGGGATGCGCCGCGTCAGTTCCGGCACGCGCGTTTCAACCCGCACTTTGATCGGTTCGCCGCCGTTCTGATGAAGGAACGCGATGGGAATGCCGCCCGCCTCCTGCACCTCGACGGGCGTTCGGTCGTTGTACTGTCCTATGTAGTCGCGGATGGCGGGCTCTTCGTGATAGTACGGCGCAAGCGGACTCATAAACGCCGGGAACGCATACGGCATCCCCGACAGATGCTTCGTGAACGTCTCGTTTTGGACCGGGTGACCGTTGACGATCAACCGCTGTCCGTCCACTTCCACCGAATCGCCCGGCACGGCGGCGCAGCGTTTGATGAAGTGCGTGCGCGGCTCCTGCTTGCCCGTGAATACGATGATGTCCCCGCGCTGCGGCGTGTAGTAATCGAACAGGCGGCGCGTCAATCCCGGCAGTCGCACGCCATAGGTGAACTTCGCCACGATCACGCGGTCGCCGACGAGCAACGTGTCTTCCATCGAGCCGGACGGGATTTTGTAGATTTCAAAAATGAACGGGCGGATGAAGCCGAAAACGATGAAGAAGGCGATCAGGATTGTGCGGGTGTACTCCCACGTCGTCGCCAGCCATGTGGGGCGATCTGAGACGGGAGCCACCGAAAAAGCAGCGTCTTGCATCGAGTACTTTCTACTCTCCTGTCGAGTCTGCGAGGCAGAACGAACCCATTGCCACGCATACGGGCATCGCGTTCCTATCGAGAGCTGTGACGGCGATCGTCGACGTATTTAACGATGGCTCCCGACACTGCGAGGAGAAGCCCAACCACCGAGCCAATGATTGCGATCGTTGCCATACTAATCTTCTCTCGTCACATAAATAGAGATCGCAGCCTCAACAAGTCCGATCAGGAATATCCAACACGAGCCAATGGTGATAGCCTCTTGATCAACCGTCTGATGCGACAACATCGACGTGTGGATATCGGCGAACCACCCGATTGCGACTAACGCCGTAACAAAACAACTTCCGCCCACCAGAATTTTTTGCAGCGCTCTCGTTTCCCGCGTACCTATTGTCTGCCCTAATCCTCCGGCGGTCAAACCGGTCGTCACTAATAACAACTCACCGCCCGCCCACCAACTCTCGAATGGCGGCAACGATCCCGTTCGCCCCACCGTCCATACGATGGAAAGCACAATCGGAATAACGGAAGCGATGACACTGAAGATCATCCAACGGCTGTACGCAATCGCCAGTTTGTTGCCGTCGTGATTCGCCCGCTCGCGCATCGCTTCAAAACTCCTCAACGTCTCGACGTATTACCGCTCAAGCGCTTCGGCGTCGCGCCGTATTGCGACCGAATCCGTTTGCCGGTGCGCTCCAGCCGGATTCGGTTCCAGAACTGCCAGCCTGGGGCGGTCGAGTCGCCATCGGTCGACCAGTAGACCATAACCGCCTTGCCTTTGACAACGTCGAACGGCACGGGACCCCATGAGCGGCTGTCTTCCGAGTTCTCGCGGTTGTCGCCCATCGCAAAGTAGTGATCTGGCGGAACCGTATACGTCGCGTCCGTATGCGTCAGGCGGTACTCATGCTTCGGCGTCCGCGTGATGAAATACCACTGCTTGCTGTTGCGGTTCTGGTAAA
>JAQBWJ010000206.1 GCA_027625215.1 Candidatus Poribacteria bacterium | reverse complement strand
CCCGCCGCTGACGGCGATCTCGCTCGTCGTGTTGGGGTTCAACCTGCTCGGCGACGGGCTGCGCGACGCGCTCGATCCGCGACTGAGAGGGCAAGATACGCCCGGTTGATCCAACGCGACGCGCTTGACGTGAACGCCCAACGTGCGGAACATTAACCGTGATCTCGCCGCGATTCCAATGAAAAGAGGGTGACTCGTTGAGCCGAAACCCCTGCGCCGTCAAACTGTGCGGCACGTCTTCCGTCGAGGACGCGCGTCTCGCCGAACTGCACGGCGCGGACTACATCGGCGTGCTCTGCGGCGTCGCGTTCTCCGAGCGCGATCGTACCCTCGAAGAAGCCCGCGACATTGCCGCCTCTGTGTTTACCCCGATCATCATCTTGACGTTCAACCAACCGACCGACACGACCGTCGAAGTGCTCGACGCGACGCAGGCGTTCGGCGTTCAATTGCTCGGTCACGAAACGCCCGAACAGACGCGAGAGGTGAAATCGGGCTTTGGCGGCGAAGTGTGGAAGTCGCTGTTCATGCCGCCCAAAGACGGCGACGCGCCGTTGGATGAGGACGCCCTGCTCGCCGACATGAAACGTTACGCGGACGCGGGAGCCGATAAACTCCTCCTCGACACGGCGGCGTTCGTCGGCGGAAAGCATCGGTTCGGTGGAACGGGCGTCACAAGCGATTGGGAAGTCGCCGCGCGACTGATCGCCAAAGCCCCCGTCCCGACGTTTCTCTCCGGCGGCATCAGCGCGGCGAACGTCGCGGAGGCGGGGCGCTCCGTCAAGCCGTTCGGCGTCGATCTGGCGAGCGGGGTGGAAGCGACGCGCGGCGTCCGCGATCCCGACAAAACGGCGGCGCTGTTTGACGCGCTGCGAAAGGGGTAAAGGGACAACCATGCTGACGCAATGGGTGGACGGCGTGTGGACAAACTTGGAACCGTTCGAGTTCTTGGGAGCGAAGTTCGACCGGATGATGGGCGTCATTCGGTTGGATGACGACAGCCTGTTCATCTATGGTCCCAACCGTCTGCCGTCCGAACTGAAGGATGTCCTCGCCGCGACGGGAGAAGTCTCCTGCTTCATGGTCCCAAGCCTGTTCCACGACAACCACGCGAACGATTGGTGCGCCGCCTACCCCGACGCGAAGGTGATCGCCCCGCCGGGACTGGCGTTGGAGTGTCCCGAAGAGCGCATTGTGCGTAACGCAACGGACGCGCTTCCCGACGACCTGATCGCCGTCACGGTTGAGGGGATGCCGAAGGTGCATGAAACGGTCGTTTACGACGAGTTGAACAAGACGCTGTTCGTCGCCGACCTGATGTTCAACCTTGCCGACGCGCCCGGTCGCACGCGCTGGGACAAGCGCTTCTATAAGTTGGCGGGCTTCGGAAGCGGCGGGGAATTAGCCGTCTCGCGCCTGTTCCGGTTCCTGACGAAAGACAAAGTCGCCTTCCGTCGCTCCTGCGACCGCATCCTCGAGTTTGAGATCGAACGGCTCGTCGTCGGACACGGCGCGGTTGTCACGGTGGACGCTTACGAAAAAGTGCGCGACGCGCTCAGTCGCTTCAAATAACGCCTTGTCGTTGCCGTTCAGTGAACGGCGAAGGGGCGACCGCCAGTCGCCCCTTCGTTGATGATTGGCGTTAGGTTGATGCGGGTTCAGATCACACCGAGTTGCTTCCCGATCCTCTCAAACGTTTCGAGCACGAAGGAAAGTTGCTCCTCCGTGTGAGCGGCGGTGTAACTCGTGCGGATGCGCGCCGAGTTCGCGGGCACGGCGGGGCTGACCGCCGAGTTCGCAAAAATGCCCGCGTCCAACAACGACTTCCAGAAGATGAACGTCTTCATGTCGTCGCCGATGATGACCGGCACGATGGGCGTTTCCGTGTCGCCGATGTTGAAACCGAGTCCGCGCAACCCGTCGTGCATCATCCGCGCGTTCTTCCAGAGTTGCTCGCGGCGTTCCGGTTCCGATTCGATCACGTCGAGCGCGGCGATCACCGTCGCAACCGCGCTCGGAGGCATACTCGCGCTGAAGATGAAACTGCGCGCGCGGAACTTTAGGAACGTGATCACGTCCTCATCCGCCGCGACGAACCCGCCGATGCACGCGAACGATTTGCTGAACGTCGCCGTGATGAGATCGACGCGCTCCGTCTCTCCGAAATGCTCCGCCGTGCCCGCTCCGGTGGGTCCCAGCACGCCGATGGAGTGGGCGTCGTCCACCATTGAGCGGACGCCGTGACGTTGCGAGACGTTCAACAGTCCCGGCAGGTCGCAGATCGCGCCGCTCATGCTGAACACGCCGTCCGTCGCCACGAGGGAACCGCCGGACACCTCCGTGTCCTTGATCTTGCGCTCGAAGTCATCCATGTCGTTGTGCTTGAAGCGTTCCATCTCGCCGCGCGAGACGAGCACGCCGTCCACGATGCAGGCGTGGCTGTCGGCGTCGATGAACGCGACATCTTTCCGTCCGAGCAGGCTGTGGAGCGTGCCGAGATTCGTCTGATACCCCGTGCTGAACACCAACGCGCCGGGCTTTCCGACAAACGCGGCGAGCCGTTCCTCCAACTCGACGTGTAGGTCGAGCGTGCCGTTCAGGAAACGGCTGCCAGTGCACCCGCTACCGTATTTCATCAGGGCGTCGCGCGCGGCTTCCAACACTTTGGGGTGGTGCGTCAGTCCCAAGTAGTTGTTGGAACCGATCATCAGTTTCGATTCGCCATCCACTATCGTTTCGGTCGCGGAGACGGCGCGGTTCGGCACAAAGAACGGGTTGTACCCCTGAACGACCGCTTCATGATTCTCAATGTAATCATGAAACTCACGACACTTGGCAAACAAGTCCATCCGCGTCTCCTCACGGGCGCAAGGTGATACTGCCGAGAACGCACCGACGCGCTCAGGGGGGATCGTTCTCGAAACCAACACGCTCAAAACAATGCTGAGGCGTTTCCCTTCGGGCAAGACAACCGAATACGGCAGGTTCAAGGTAAGTCGATACCGCGCAAGGCGATCCGTTCGGCGGTATCGCGCTTGAACCGCACGCGCGCCCCGACGCCATCCGACGCCGACTTAAACCAGCGACGGGGAGCATAGCGTACCCCAGCAAGACGCGCAACCCGACGGGTTATTGCGTCGCGCCTTCAGCGAATTAAAGGCGCGACGCAACAACATCCACCTCAAATGGGACGCTGTTCAACAGATCGCAAGAGGGATGGCAATAAAAGTGATGTTCGGTGAGACGATCAGTCTGCGTTCGTATTCGGACGAATGCGAAGATCGGTCGGTTGGAAGATCGTAGGGACGAGTTCGCGGTCGCAGACGACGGGACAGTTGGGACAGCAGACGCCGCCGGGCGTTTCGGCGCAGCCGCGACTTTCGCACTCTCGCAGCATTTCCAGCGTCGCTTCGAGTTCGTCGCGCAATCGGCAGTAGCGGTATATCTGAGACTTGACGCGGCGGACTTCCTTCTCCACGACGCAACGCAGGTTCGTCGCGGACTCGCCTTCTTCAACGCGACGCGCCTCCAGCACCGACTGGACTTGCGGAAGTTCCAACCCCAAGCCGCGCAGGTACTGGATGTATTGCACCTCCTTGAGCGCGTCCGGGTGGTACATGCGGAAACCGCCCTTGGTGCGCTTCGCGGGGGTGATCAGTCCGAGTTCTTCGTAGTAGTGAAGCGTTCGGAGAGTCGTGTCGGTCAGCGAGGCGATTTCGCCGATCCTCAGCAGTTTCTGTTCGTCGTTGCTCGTTTGGCGCGAGCAGCCCTTTGCCGCCATGTGCGTTGCGTTTCCTGTATGGGATGTGCTGTTCGGAAGCCTTACGGCGTCAGTATAGGCGTAACGTCGCCCGAAAGTCAAAAGTCGCGGCGTCGCCACAGCATCGCGGAACGGCGACCGGGTAGAGCGGAACGATTCCGCTCTCTCCCAAGTCGCGTCATCCGGCGGACGCCTCGTACTCCGGCGTTCTACCGATCAGTTCCTGTAGTTTACCCAACGCTTCGCCTTCGATTTGGCGGATGCGCTCGCGGGTCAGGTCGAGTTTTTCGCCGACTTCGCGGAGCGTGCGCTCGTGTCCGTCGTCAAACCCGAAGCGGAGTCGAAGCACGTCCGCCTCGCGGGGCGTCAACTGCTTCAGCGCTTCTTCCAGCCCCATCCGCAGTTCGACGCGCTGGACGCCGTTTTCCGTCTCGGTCCGCGTGTCAACGATCTGCTCGCGCAAGTGGAGCGAGGCGTCGTCGTTGCGGCTCGTATCGAGGTCGAGCGAAATGGGCTCGTTCGGCAGACTGACGAGTTGCTCCGCCTTGTCCTCCGGGATTTCCAATTCGCGCGCGAGCTCCTTGATGCTCGGCTCGCGCCCCAACTCCTGCGTCAGTCGCGTCACCGTGTCTTCGAGTTTGGAGAGGCGCGTGATAATATAGTTTGGGAAGCGGATCATGCGGGCGGATCGATTCAACGACCGAATGATCGCCTGACGGATCCACCAACTCGCGTAGGTGCTGAATCGGAAGCCGCGCGTGTGGTCGAACTTCTCGACGGCGCGCATCAGCCCGATGTTGCCCTCTTGGATCAGGTCGGAGAAGGGCACGTTGTACCCGCGATACTTCGTCGCAATGCTGACGACGAGACGTAGGTTCGAGACGATCATGATGCGCTTCGCGTCCTCGTCGCCTTCTTGGATCCGCTTGGCGAGTTCGATTTCTTCCTCGCGCGTCAGGTTCTCGTACTGACCGATCTGCTGGAACCAAGAGGTGATCGTGTCGGACGTATCGCCCGACGGCGTCTTCTTGCGACGACGCGACGATTTGGTCGGTTTCTTGTCGGACGGTCGTTTATACGGCTTCTCGATCATCGGCATCGCCTTGACGGAGACGCGCTTACCCGTTGGTTTCTCTTGATCGACGTGGATGCAGGACATGGCGTTTCCGTCGGCGTGCGTCGCGGATCGACCTTGATGTGGGATATCCGAGTGAAGTGCCATGATCGCGCTCCTTTTCCGTCCGTTTGAACGATGAGGACAGGCTCATATGGAGAATCGCTTCGAGACTATGCTACCATAACCTTACATCGGTGTCAAGTTATGGAAGTCGGATGAGAGGACGCTGTCGTGAAGCGGATTTGTCGCATAGCCCTTGTTCTGATTGCGTGCGCCGGGACTCTCTGGTCGCGGAGCATGTTCGCGGAGTTGACAGACGGGTTGATTCTGTACTTGCCGATGAATCGCCTGAACGCCGATCAGTTGCGCGATTATTCGCCGACGGGGACGACCGCGACGGTCGGCGGCGGCGTCGCGCTGGCGGAACGAAGCGCTCGATTTGGCAACGCGCTCAACTTCCGCGTGTCGGAGGAGGCGAACGCGCGTGTCGTGGCGAACTTGGGTGAACCGGATGAGGTCTCGTTTTCCTTCCACGTCTACGCCGATCAGCAGTCGGAACCGCGCTGGAACTATTTCTTCGA
>JAQBWJ010000205.1 GCA_027625215.1 Candidatus Poribacteria bacterium | reverse complement strand
CGAACGGACGAAGACGCTGCGCCGCTCGCAGATCATCCGGCAGATCAGCGCGATCTTCGACACGCGCGCGTTGGGCTACAAGAGCAGCCTCGTCGCCTTCAAAACGCCCGAAGATCGAGTGATGGAAGCCGCGCGCATCATCAACCGACATCCAGGTGTGACGCACAACTACGAACGCAACCACCCCTTGAACATCTGGTTCACGATTGCAACGCCGCCGGAGAGTTCCCCCGAAGAGGACGTGAAGATTCTCGCCGAAGAGTCCGGTTCCTCATACCGGATGCTGCCGACGCTGGTTTTGTACAAGATTGGCGTTAAGTTGGATATGTCCGAGAACGCGGTGGCGACGGCTGAGTCCGAGGACAAAGGTTTTCGGCGTCCAGTGAAGCAGGTCGAGATTACGTTGAGCGCGAAGGAACGGTCGTTCGTCCGCGAGATGCAGAAGCAGATCGAGTACGTCGCGGAGCCGTTTGCCCCAATCGCGGACGCGGTCGGCGTCTCGCAATCGGAACTGTTTGAGATGGCATCGGACTTCCAGCAGCGCAAACTGATGCGCCGTTTCGCAGCGATCCTGCGCCACCAAAATGCGGGTTACAACGTAAACGCGATGGGCGTTTGGTGTGTGCCGCCGGACGACGCGCACGCTGCGGGCGACGCGATGTCGTCGTTTCGCAACGTGAGTCACTGCTACCTGCGTCCCACGTACCCCGATTGGCCCTACAACCTGTTCTCGATGATCCACGGGCGGTCGGATCAGGACTGCAAAGACGTTGCCGCCGCGATTCAGGAGAAGACAGGGATTCAAGAATACGCGATGCTCTACAGCGTCCGCGAGTTCAAGAAGACGCGGTTGGAATATTTCACCGAAGATTACGACAAGTGGGCGGCGAAGTATAAAGAGCCCGCGTTGGTCGCAACGTCATAATCCCCATCAATGTCATTCTGAGGAGCGACGCGACGAAGAATCCCGGATGCCCGGCGCATCAAGTTGACGAAAACCGATGACCTCGCATGGAACAATGCGTGAGTACTACGTCTACATCATGAGCAGTCCGTCTCGTACGTTATATACGGGCGTTACATCGGATTTGACGAAGCGTGTTGCTCAACACAAGGACGTGTATGGCAAACAGTTTCACAAGTCGCTACCGCATCAAGCATTTGGTCTACTATGAAGCGTGCAACGATGCGGTGGCGGCGATTTCGCGTGAGAAGCAGATCAAGGGCTGGACGCGAGATAAGAAGATCGCATTGATTGAATCCGTGAATGCGAAATGGTTAGATTTGAGTGTCTCATAGACGGTTTGTGAAGAAACGCTGAGGTATCGTCAATAGGTGTGTAAAAACGGAAAGGCGGCATAGACTTCCCATGAGATCAAATCGCCGAGCGGAGACTCGGCATTTTGGGAAGGAATACCGCCATGTCGGAGCATACGCACGAGCTCGCGGATGCGTCAACGGTCGTTTGGGAGTCGTTGGAGTCGTGGGTGCGCGAGGAAGTTCGACGCCGCATCCAGGGGATCATCGAAGACGAGGTAACGGGGTTTCTGGGTCGGGATGTCTACCAACGGCGTGACGTTGTCGATGCGCCCAAGGGGTACCGGAACGGGTACGGCAAGCCGCGTCGCCTGACGCTCAGCAGCGGGACGATCACCCTTCGCCGTCCTCGTGTCCGGAACACCGACGAGCGGTTCGAGTCACGGATTCTGCCGCTGTTCGCGCGTCGGACCAAGGAGGTGGGCGATCTGATCCCGGAGTTGTATCTGCACGGACTCGCCGAAGGGGATTTCGATCTGGCGTTGCGGGGTCTGTTGGGCGAGGACGCGCCCTTGTCGCCCAGCACGGTCGCTCGGCTGAAAGCCACCTATCAGGTGGACTTCGAGGCGTGGAAACGTCGCCCGCTGACCGATGAGGAGGTCGTCTATCTGTGGATGGACGGCGTCTACGTCAAGGCGGGCTTGGAGAAGGAGAAGGCGGCGTTGCTGGTCGCCGTCGCTGCGCTGCGGGACGGTCGGAAGGTCGTCATCGCCGTCGAGGTCGGTTATCGGGAGAGCGTTGAGAGTTGGGCGGCGTTGCTGCGCGATCTGCAAGCGCGCGGCATGAACTGCCCGCGACTGGTCGTCGGTGACGGGAATCTCGGACTCTGGGGCGCGTTGTCGCAGGTCTATCCCGACGCCGGTCAGCAGCGCTGCTGGAACCACCGGATCGTCAATGTTTTGGACGCGCTCCCCAAGAAGGCGCAACCGGAGGCGAAGGTGCTGCTGACACCGATCCCGTATTCGGAAACCCGAAAGGAAGCGGAAGAAGGCAGGAAGGGATTTGAGACGTGGTGTCGCGACAAGGGATACGTGAAGGCGTCCGAGCGTTTGAATCACGACTGGGAGCGGATGATCGCCTTCTACGACTTCCCCAAGGCGCACTGGAAACATCTGCGGACCACCAACGTCATCGAATCGCCCTTCGCGTCCGTCCGGCTCCGCACGACGGCTGCCAAGCGGTTCAAGAAGGTCGAGAACGCCACCGCCGTGATCTGGAAGACACTGATGATTGCGGAGAGCCGCTTCCGTCGGTTGGACGCCCCGGAGTTGCTCGTCGAAGTCGCCGAGGGCGTCCGATTTCGGGACGGAATCAGGATACGAAACGAGCCGTCATGGGAGAATGCCGCCGATTGAATTTACACACCTATTGACGGAACCTCCCGTAGTCGTACTCTCCCACGTATGCGTCGTAGAGCGCGGAATCGACAGTCGCCGTCGTGTCGTCCAACTTCGGCGCGTCGAATTCCGCTCCGCCCTGTTTGTGATGCGCCTTCACGACGACGCCGTTCTCGTCGCGCAGGAACGACACTTCCGCGTCCACCACCTTCCAGAAAAACACGTCTTTGGAGCGCGGGAAGATTTCAAATCGCGGCTGTCCCGTCAGTTGCGCGAACAGTTGATCGCCCTGCCGAGTTACTTCAAGCACCGCGTTGACGTAGTTGTAGATACCCGTGTAGTCGTCATATGTATCCGCCGACACGGTTTCGTCCTCGACGGGCGTTTCGATAGGTTTCATCTCTTGCCACAACAGGAACTCCGCCGCGCGGAGGCTCAACCCGCCCGGATCGGCGAGTCCCGGCGCGGCATTCGTCAACCCTACGACCGTGACGCTATGGTCTGGCACACGCAGAATATACGTCGACCATCCGGGCAACCCACCGCCGTGATTGATCGTCTTCAAATCGCGCGCCGTTCCGATCATCCACCCGAACCCGTAGCCGCTTCCGAAAGCGGACGCCTGTGACCCGTCGTTCAACTTGGCGGGTGTCCACGCCATATTGAGCGTTTCCGGTTTCAGCACTTTGTTGTGAAAAATCGCCTCGTTCCAGATGTGCAGGTCGCCGACGGTTGAGTAGAGGTCGCCCGCGCCGCCCGCAAACGACATATCCCAATCGTCCGCAAGGCGCGTCTCGCCATTTGCGACCGAGTAGCCCTTCGCGGCGTTCTCAGGCGGACTTTGGTTCACATATGAACCCGTGTTCGCCATGCCCAGCGGCTCGAATAGGTGCTTTTGGAAGTACGCGCCAAGCGACGGCTCTCCAGACACCTGCGCGACAATCGTGCCGAGCAGGAAATAACCGGAGTTGTTGTACATCCACTGCGCTCCGGGATCGAAGTCATACTCGTACGTTTTGATCCGCTCGACGAGATCGGCGGGGGCGATGTAATCGGTGACATGGGCGATGAACTCCGCATCACCCGTGTAACTATGGATGCCGGAGGTGTGTGTCAACAGGTGGTAGACGGTCACTTCATCGCCGCGCGGAAAGTCGGGGTAGAACTTCGAGAGCGGGTCGTCCAGGGCGATCTTTCCCGCTTCCATCAGCTGAAGGATCGCCGTCGCGGTGAACTGTTTGGTGATCGAACCGATGCGGTACTTCGTCTCGACCGTCGCCCCAACATCACCTTCTACGTCCGCGTGACCGAAGGCGTTCTGGTAGATTACCTTGCCGTCGCGCGCGACTAGGAATGAGACTGCCGGGTCGTCCTCGTCGTCGTAGACGCTGCCGAGCAGGTTGTTCAGGAGTGCCTCATAGGACGGCATCGGGCGAGTCGTATCGGCTCCGCGCTCCGCGAGGTATGCCGCGACTTCAGCCCGTCCCGTGACGGACGCCCACTGATAAGCCGTCAGTCCCACCGCTGCGGTCGCGTTCAGATCGACGCCCGCATCCGCCATCGCCTTGACCGATTTCAGGTCGCCGCGCTGCGCCGCGAGGAGAAACGGTTCTTCCAACGCTTTGCCGTCCAGAGGACGGAAGTAAAACCCCCAGCCAAGGATGCCGTTCTGCACTTTCAGCAGCAGTGTATTCTTGCCTGAACTGAACCGTGCGGGAACGATGTCCTGATCCGGCCCGGGGGCTCGCCCCGTCCAGTTGCGGTGAATCTGCTCGCCATTCAACCAGACGACCACCGCGTCGTCGCTGCCGACGCCGAGAATCGTGTCGGTCGCGGCGTCGAGTTGCACCTCAGCGTAGGCGTAGGCGACGGCGAACTCCGTCTCGTTCGTATGGGCGAACAGATCGACGAAATCCGTCGCCGATTCGACCAACGCCCACGAATACTCATGGTCGCCGACCTTCACCGTGTCCCCTGCTTTCGGAGCGACACCCGTTTCACCGCCAACTTCGGAGAGATAGTCACGTTCAAACGCGGCGAGTTGCGTCGCTTCGTCGTTCGCGTCCGGTTCGCCCTCAAAGATGGGCAGCGGCGCGAGC
Organism: Candidatus Poribacteria bacterium; assembly: GCA_027625215.1. Lineage (GTDB taxonomy): Bacteria > Poribacteria > WGA-4E > JAQBWJ01. The sequence continues at coordinate 711 of JAQBWJ010000205.1, read as the reverse complement.
ACGAGCCAGCGTTTCAGGTAGACGCCTCCGTCGAGTCCGTCAGCGGTAGGTGTGGGAGCATCCTGCGCCCACGCGCTCGCCGTCAAGACGACCGACGCGACTACAGCCAGCGCAACCCCGATCCACGAACCACTCCAGACATCACCCAATACACGCCACCGATTCATGATTCGCCTTCCAGTGAAATGGGACGTACTCTACTTGAACTCCCAATATCCATATGATTCATATTCCGATGATCGAATTCAACCCCATCCATCAGAAAGATCACAAATTACACCGAAACATTATCCAATCGATCAAGGCAGTTTCAATCAAGCCGACATAATACCTTAAATCCTCGTCATATCTTGCGTCCAACGCACCTCACCGACAACTACCCCGCGCAGGTTGGTGATCGGCGGGATAAGTTCGCTCCACAGTTCCTCGAAAACCCCGTCTTCCATATGATCGCCCATCGCCTGTTTGAGCGCTTGCAACGCTGTCGCCTTCTGCGCCGTGCCGTCGCCGGACTCGATCTTCAAGGCGATGCCGATACCCAAGTCCGGCAATCCGATGCCAAAAACGCCCAACGCGCCCGATTTGCAGACGAGGCGGTTCGGGAACGTCTCCATCAACTTCACGTCGAGCCGCCCTTTGCCCGACGCGAGATAGGGAGCCGCCATCATCGCGTCGCGGGTGACTCTGAGGGCGGCGTTGTCGCGCGGCTCG
>JAQBWJ010000204.1 GCA_027625215.1 Candidatus Poribacteria bacterium | reverse complement strand
CGCCCGTACTCGTCCACGTCGAGGTAGGTGACGTCAAAGCCCTGCCGCTCCAATGCTTTACAGGAGTCGAGCGTCGCGCTGTGTTCCGTTTTCGTCGTGATGAGGTGGGTCTTGCCAACATCCTGGTACGCCCACGCGACCCCCTTGATCGCCGCGTTCGTCGATTCGGTCGCGCCGCTGGTGAACACAATCTCGTCGTTGCGGCAGTTGAGAACGTCGGCGATCTGTTGGCGAGCCGTCTCGACCGCTTCTTCGGCGCGCCAACCCCATCGGTGGGTGCGGCTGGAGGCGTTGCCGAACTCGTCGGTGAGGTACGGCATCATCTCGTCCAACACCCGCTTGTCGAGCGGGGTTGTCGCGTGATGGTCCATGTAGATGAAGCCGTCCATGCCGTCCCTCCGAAATCGACGCCTCAGTTTGTCATGTTCCGAAACTGTACGTCATCGGGTGGAAATTCGTCAAAATAAGGTGTGACGAGCGGCGAAAGGTGGAGTATAACGTTGGGCGGAAGGCACGAAAACGAGAGGCATCGCGTCTCCCCGACAAGGTCACACATGAACATCGCCGTATTCAGTTGTTCGCTCCACCCGCAAAGTCGGTCGTACGTCTTGGCGAAGGATTTGTCGGAAGACTTCGCCGCGCTTGAGGCAACCGTCGAGTTCTTCGACCTGCGCGACTACGAACTCGGCTTCTGCGGAGCCCCTGGCGCGCGCAACTCTCCCGGACTGGACGACCTGCGCGGCGCAATCCACCGAGCCGACGCGATCATCCTCGCCGTCCCCATCTACAACTTCGATGTGAACGCCGCCGCGAAGAACCTCATCGAACTGACGGGCAAGGCGTGGAACGACAAACTGGTCGGGTTCGTCTGCGCCGCGGGCGGGCGGGCGAGTTATATGTCCGTGATGAGCGTCGCCAACAGCCTGATGCTCGACTTTCGCTGCCTGATCGTCCCACGATTCGTCTACGCGCTCGGCGACGACTTCGACAACGACCGCACCCCCGAAATGACCGTCGGCAACGACGACATTCGCAAACGCCTCACCCAACTCGCCGAGACGACGGTGAAACTGGCGGGTCCGTTGCGACCCCTCCGCATGTGAGCTCGACGTGATTCATGGCGCGGTCGAGCAGATCGGCAATGCGTTGTCGTCTCGGCGGAGTTGGGTCGGGCGTTTTTCGGGGGATGAACGCGCCCTACAAAGTGTCCGTCGGATCAGCCGTTCGTTGCCGAACTTACGGTCTGTCCCCGCTCCCACGCCGCGCCTGCGGCAGCCGCCTGCTTCTCCAACTCCGTGCGCCAGCCAACGACCTTGCCCGATTTGATCTGGTTGATGTCGAATGGCGCGTAGCGGTCTTCGAGCGTGTCGCCGAGTTTTTGCGTTTCTGCCCAGCGATCCCACGCGGTCTTCATCCACTCGTGCGGCAGCGCCTCGCGCACGGCGGGGTCGAGTTGCCAAGCGTGTCGGGCATCGGCGACCTTCGGCTCCTCGTCGGAGGGACCGCCCCATTTCGACCAGCCGATAGCGATGGTATTGCGTTCGCGCTGAGGCACCGTATGACCCGTGTGGATGTTGGAGCCGACGCGGATGAGCGCCTCGCCGGGCTTCAGCCTGATGGCGGTCTGTCCCGGTAAAGGACTCTTGCCGTCCCAACTCGGCGTGTGAGGCACGCCCGCATCCTTCATGTTCTTCGGGAGCAGCACGTCGTGCTCGATGGGGGTGCGCCAGCGGTTGTGGCTGCCGGGAATCACCTCATGGCACTCATCGTCCGCCAGCGCGAGGAACATGCTGACGCCTTTCCGCTCATGCACCTGCTTGCGGTTGTTCTCCCTGATCTCCTCCCACCGCGCCCGTTCCACTTCTTCCGCGTAGGCTTCAGGACCGTCGTTGCGGATCTCCTGCGCCCGGTACGGGTCGCCCGTTCCCCACCAAGACGGTGCTCCTTCTTTCGCGGATTGCACCACAACAGCAACCCGCTGTAGTTCAGGTCTTCGGGGGTGACGCCGCCGCACCAATCGCTGACGAAACGGAGAAACTCGTCGGAACCGTGAAACTCAGCGAAACTCGGCTCCTTCCACGCCGGATGGACGATCCCGCGCAACGCCCACGGCTCCTCGTCTCCGGTGCGGTGGACGTACCCCTTCGAGGCGTCGAGCACGTCGTAGACATTCTCCGGCGCGAACGCCTGCGTCAGCCGACGCCCGGCATCGCGCAGTTTTTCGATCCAGGGGTTGCCGACGAAGTCGTCGATGATGACGAAACTCTGCTCTTCGAGGAACGCGAGCCGCTCTTCCGTCGCGCCGCGACCGGATAATTCAGGGAGAGAATCGGCAAAGGCGGGCGCGCGATACGTCTCACTCATTTCGCTCATGGTCGGGTTCTCCTTCGTGTCGGGAGGCTCTTTGGGGGGATGGTCCGAACCCCCCCTCTCAAATCAACAGCGCCGCGAACCTCCGGTAGTTAAACAGCAAGCGCCGAGCAACGTCAACCCGGTCGTTCGACCGACTCCGACTCGCCGATCATTTTGAACGTCGCCTCGACGGGCGAGGTCGTTTGTCCTTCGCACGAAAAGCGAATCGCGTTTGCGCCGTGAACCAGCGTCGGAACGGGGTCGGTCGGCGCGACCGATTTCAGTACGTTCCAGTTCGCGTCGCAGATGCGCGCGCCGTCGGCGTCGATCACGAGGTATTGGTCCGGCTGCAACTCGCACTCGACCGTCAGCGTGTCGAACCCGATCTCGAACGTCGGGTTGGCGACCATCGCGTCGCCGGGACCCGATTTCGGGACGACGCGCAGCGTGACCTGCATCGGGCGCTCGCCGTACGGGTTTTCAACCGACCATTCGTTTCCGGTCGGCTCGCCCGGTTGCCGTTCGACCCACTGATACCGATACGGCGTCGTGATCGTCACCGGGAACAGGTCCCACCCGCCGTCGCCGTTGCGTTCAAGATGAAACTCCGCCTTGTCGACACGCAGTCGTTCGCGTTGCGTTGCCGTGAACGCGCCGTCGAGCCGCGCCGTCTCCCATTCGCGGACGGCGTTCAGGATGGCGTCGGTCTGCCCGTTCCGCGTCAAGGCGTCGAGTCCGGTGGCGACGGCGAATCCGGCGTCGTACCCGGCAGCCTTCGCCAGCATCCACTCGATGTCGCCCAACGAGGTCGCTTCGACGCCGCCGCCCGCGAGTCGCAGTTGAAACCAACCCAACATGCGCGGAAACAGGTTGCGCTCGAAGTACGCCTGATTCTTGAACCGATACTCCGTCATACCTTCGCGCATTGCCGCGCCCCAGGGTTCGCCCCAGTTCATGCGCGTGTGGATGTGCCAGTTGTAGTGAAGCAGACGGCTCGCGTCGTTCAGAATTTCGCCGTCGCAACCCTCATAGAACCGTTGAACGAAGCGGTGATGCGCGTAGATGCCGTGACCCGTCCGCTCGCAGCCTTCAAGCCCGTCGAACGAGATTTGGCGAATGTCGGCGACGTTGTAGAGTTCGACCAAGCGGTCGATCATCTCGTCTTGCAGTTCGAGGTTCGGGAAGAAGATGCGGTAGGGGTGGTCGATCAACTTGCCGACGTTCTCTCCCGCCGCGTGGTTTGACGCCGATGTGCCGAACGCGCCGCGCTTGCAACCGACCAATGTCGGCGAGTCCCCGTCGGAGACGCTTCGGTATTGAACAATCTCGCTGCCGATCCGCGCGGCGGATAGGTCGCCCTTCTCCTCGAAGGGTTGCGCGGCGGCGACGGGGATGTCGGTCGCTGCGGCGTCGATGTCGGCGGTCAGCGCGCTTGCGCCGCTCGTCATCAGGCGCGGGTCGGGGATCGGCGTGACGTGAGGGTCGTTCGTCGTCATGAAGTTCGTCAAGGTGTGAAGCCCCAGTCGGATGTCGCGTTTCGTCGCGCGTTCGCTACACCGTTTCAGGCTTTCGTCGCCGTCGGGAAACAGGCTTGGGATCAGGTCGAAATGCCCCCAATTCTCGAAGGGATGACCTTGATACAGGTAGCGGAATCCCGCTTTCTCCGTGTAGTCCAGCAATTTGTCGAGCGACGCCTCGCCGAACCCGGCGATCAGGTAGGACTCCCTCGCAGTGCGGGACGTTTTCGTCCATTCGCCGTCGAGCATCGGATGCGGTAGCCCTTCGGCGAGTTCAATCGCCCCGATGATTTGAAGCGCGTCCTCTCGGGGACAGGCGAACAGCGCGATCTTCGACCCGATGACGCCGCCGTCCGCGTCGCGCGCGTACGCCTGCAACGCGGCTCCGTCGGTCGTCTCGGCGGCGGCGTGTTCGTGATGCCCGACGCCCTGCCCCGGGTGTCCGCCGACAGTCTGGATCGACAACGCCTGTATCCCGACGGCGAGCGCGTCGTCTCGGACAACGCCGACGATCTCGCCGATTGATCCGCGAACGGTTATCGAAATGGGTCCCCACATGACCGCCTCAGGCGTCTCGCCGACGACTTCGATCACCTCGAAACTGACATGCGTGGCGCGCGCGGACGCTCGCAGACGGATCGCCGTGCCGTCGCCGTATTCGAGGGTAAACGTACCGTCCGTGTCATCGCAGTCGGCTTTAACTGGGGAATGCGCGCCGCCCGCCGTCACGATTTGCAGCAGCGGCGACGGGCGGGCGACGACATTCCGCGAGGTCACGCGGTGTTCGAGTTCGGTGATGTTGCCTGCGTCGTCCATCGCAAGGCGCAGATGGTCGGTGGCGAAAGTGGGATGGGTCACGGACGCTCCAAACGGGGATTCCACGTTAAAAAATCGAGCAGGAACCGACTGCTCTTGTTCATGCACCGTTCCCAAGAATAGGGCAACCGACCTTCCCGCCGCAACGATGGACGCGCCGTGAAAACGCGACCGCATCTTGTATTCTGCCGTCGAAAGTGGCAGGTACTAGGTCACTCATCGCCAACGACATGGGGAGGTAGACACCCGACATGACCGACGAAGAAAAGTTCATCTTCGATCTGGACGGCTATATCGTCATCAAAGACGTGCTCACGCAAACCGAAGTGGACGAACTCAACCGCATCGCCGACGAGCAGTTCCCGCGCAAACAAGACGACGACCTCGACCGCCGCACGAGTCGCTGCACCGAATGGGGTCAACCGTTCGTCGATCTGATGGATCACCCGAAGGTCGTCCCGTACCTGATCGACCTGTTCGGACCCAAGTTCCGGCTCGATCACGACTACTGTATCTTCATGTCGCAGGGCGGCACGCGCGGCGGACTGCACGGCGGCGAATGGGGCGGACCCGCAGCCCGCGCGATGGATCACTGGTATCGCTACAGAGACGGTCAGATGCGGAACGGGTTGATGGTCGTCACCTACTTCGGGTCTCCGGCGGCGGTGGGCGACGGCGGGTTTTCCTGCATTCCCGGTTCCCACAAGAGCAACTTTCTCGGCAACATCCCCGGCGATGTTCGCCCCTCCGCCCGAGCCGCGCCTTACGTCCGTCAGCCCGCCGTC
>JAQBWJ010000203.1 GCA_027625215.1 Candidatus Poribacteria bacterium | reverse complement strand
CCTCGTCCTTGAACAGTTCACGGAACGGCTCGATCAACTCGAAGCGCAGGTTGTCGGGGAGTCCGCCGACGTTGTGGTGCGTTTTGATCGTGGCGGAGGGACCCTTGACGGAGACGCTTTCGATCACGTCCGGGTAGAGTGTTCCCTGCGCGAGAAAGTCGATGCGACCGATCTCTTTCAGGGCATCCTCGAACACCTCGATAAACGCGCCACCGATGATGCGGCGTTTTTGTTCCGGTTCCGTGACGCCGGACAGCGCGTTGAGGAAACGGTCGGAAGCGTTTACGAAATGGAGAGGCACGCCCAACTCGTCCTCGAACATCGCGCGCACCTCCGCCGCCTCGTTCTTGCGGAGTAGTCCATTATCGACGAACAGGCAGGTCACGTTGTCCCCCAATGCGCGATGCAACAGCACCGCCAGCACCGTCGAATCAACGCCGCCGCTCGTCGCGCAGAGGACGCGGCGTCCTCCCGTGCGTTCGCGCGCGTCGCGGATCGTCGTCTCGACAAACGACCCCATCGTCCACGACGGCTCGCAGCCGCAGACACCGAAGACGAAGTTCGACAGGATCGCGTGACCCTCCTTCGTGTGGACGACTTCAGGGTGAAATTGCAGCCCGAACCGTCGCCCGCTCTCGTCCGCCATCATCGCAATGGGGGAGTTGCCGCTTTGGGCGATAGGTCGAAAGCCGGGCGGCGTCCGTTCGATGCGGTCGCCGTGACTCATCCAAACGTGGAGGGGGTTTCGCACACCGTCCGTCAACGCGGTCGGCGACGTGGCCTGCACCAGCGCGTGACCGAACTCCCGCTCCGAAGACGGAGCGACCTTTCCACCGAGCAGGTGCGTCATCAACTGCATCCCGTAGCAAATGCCAAGAACCGGAGTCGATCCGTCCACCACCGACGCGGAACAGTGCGGCGCGCCCTCCGCGTAGACGCTTGCGGGACCGCCGGACAGGATGATCCCTTTGGGGTTCAACGCCTTGATCGCGTCGGGATCGACAAAGTACGGGTGGATTTCGCAGTAGACGTTCAACTCGCGGACGCGGCGGGCGATCAGTTGAGTCGTTTGGGAGCCGAAGTCCAGGACGACGATCAGGTCTTGCGACGGTTCGCGCATGGGTGTCAGCCCTCACCGATGGGAGATTGATTGAGCGGTGAAGAACATCACGATCAGGAAAGGAAAAGTGTAACCGTCGGTTGATGAAAAGACAATTCGGCGTCGTTGATCTCCAAAATCATTTCGTAGAATCGATCTTGTCTGACCCCCTCTTCGCCATCGGACAAGCGGATTCCGCCATTGACAGTCGAGATTTCGACTCCCTTCGGACGCACCGTGATTTGTTTATTCGATGGTGTGGTTTGTTCCGACGTCGGTTTCTGAAAAAGCAGGTTTTGCGACCCGGTTGCGCCGTTCACCAGTCGCACCGTCACTTCAGCAGCACCATCCTCTTCATGAAGGAAAAGGAGTCGGTTTGGATTTGGTAGTAGTAGATTCCCGACGCAACGTTTTCGCCGATTTCGTTTCGCCCATCCCAATACGCGGCGTTGGATCGCGTGAAGTAGTTCCCTGCATGACGGACTCCAAGGTTGAGTTGTCGGACCCGTTCCCCATTCGCGTCATAGACGATGATCCGGACTTGGCTCTCTTGGGCGAGTCGGAACGGGATCCACGTTTCAGGGTTGAAGGGGTTTGGGAAGTTCTGCCCAAGTTGCGTTTGGAGTCGCGTCGGCGCGGCGAAAAGTTGCGCGTCGAAGACGACGAGCGGTTCCGCAGACTGCTGCGTTTGGGTGATCGCGTTGTGGGTGAGTCGGAACCGATGTGTTTTGGGCAGGAGTTCCATCGACTCAGTTCCGGTCGGATCAAGTACGCCATCGTCTCCGAAGGGGATGTAGGCTCCGCTGGAGTCGGGTTGGACTTCGACGGTTGCGCCGGAATCGAGCACGAGCGCTCCGACTTCGTCTCGCAACTCAATGAAAACGGCGACGGTTTGGAAACCGACGGGCGTCGCGCTGGACTGAATCGTTTGGTTGGCTCCGCGATATGTGAGGCGGAATCGGTGGTTGCCGGATAGCAGTTCCATCGTTTCGGACCCGGTCGGGTCGAGGACGCCTCCGTCTCCGAAGGCGAGGTAGGAACCGCTGCTGGCGGGTTGCACTTCGACGGTGGCGTCGGAATCGGCGATAAGCGCCGCGAAACTGTCTTTGAGTTCCACCGTGAAGAGTTTTGTCTGGAACAGGATCGGGGTATCGGCAGACTGGATCGTCTGAGTCGCGCCGCGCCAACCGAGTCGATAACGGTGATTGCCGGGCAACAGTTCCATCGACTCGGTTCCCGTCGCGTCGAGGATGCCGTCGGCGCCGAGAGGCAGATAGCCGCCGCTGGAACCGGGTTGCACTTCGACGGTGGCGTCGGAATCGGCGATGAGGCTTCCGGCGCTGTCGTTGAGTCTCAACGATACCAATCGGGTTTGAAAGGTCGCCAGCGCGGTATCGGTCTGAATCGTCTGTGTCGCGCCCCGATAAACGACTCGATAGCGATGGTTGCCGGGCAACAGTTCCATCGACTCGATCCCCGCCGCATCGAGGATGCCGTCTGCTCCAAAAGGCAAGTAGCCTCCGCTGGAGCCCGGCTGCACCTCGACGGTGGCGGCGGAGGCCGCAATGGGAGTTCCCGCGCTGTCGTTGAGCGCGATGGTCGCCGAGACGGTTTGGAAGAGGACCGTCGCCGTTCCTGCGACGACTTGCTGAATCGTCCGCGTCGCGCCGCGATAGGTCAGTCGGAAGCGGTGGTTCCCATCGGCGAGTTCGTCCTTTTGAGTGCCGTCCGCGTCCACGAACCCGTTCCCGAAATCTTGATATGAGCCCGTGCTGTTCGGCTGTACTTGAATGGTCGCGCCGGAATCGGGGATGAGGTTTCCAACGCTGTCGCGCAGTTCCACGAGAACGTTGTCGGGAACGGATGCGGTCTGGAACAGGACGAGCGGCTCGGCGCTTTGTTGGGTCTGAGGGACGCTGTTGTACACGACTCGGTAGCGATGATTGCCCGCGAGCAGTTCCATCGACTCGAAACCCGTCGCGTCGAGAATGCCTCCTCCGTCATTGCCGAACGGCAGATAGTCGCCACCGGAACCGGGCTGAACGCTGACGGTCGCGGCTGAATCGAGCACCAATTCCCCCCGCCGTTTCGGAGTTCCACCGTGACGGCAAGCGTCTGGAAGGTCGCTTCGAGCGCATCGGTCTGTATGGTCTGGGTTGCGCCGCGATAAGCGAGTCGGTAGCGGTGGTTGCCCGCGAGCAGTTCCATTGTTTCGGAGCCGGAGGCGCTCAACACGCCGTCGTCTCCGAATGGAACGTATGAGCCGCTGCTGCCGGGCTGAACTTCGACGGTCGCGCCGGAGTTCGCCGTCAGGTTGCCCGCGCTGTCTTTGAGCACCAGCATCACGGAGCGCGTTTGGAAAGCGACTGTCGTTGTGTCGGTCTGAATCGTCTGTGTCGCGCCGCGATAGGCGAGGCGATAGCGATGGTTGCCCGGCAGCAGTTCCATCGTTTCGGAGCCGGAGGCGTCCAATACGCCGTCGTCGCCGAATAGGAGGTACGCGCCGCTGCTTCCCGGCTGGACTTCAATCACTGCGCCGGAGTCGGTCGTTAGTTGCGCCAGGCTGTCGCGGAGTTCCAAGGCGACCGCATGCGTCTGGAAGGTCGCGCCTCCGGTCGCGTCCTGAATGGTCAGACTGACGCCGCCGTAGATGAGCCGAAAGCGGTGGGTTCCCGGCAACAGTTCCATACTTTCGCTGCCCGCCGGATTCAGGATACCGTCGTCACCAAACGGGACGTACGCGCCGTTGCTTCCCGGCTGGACTTCAATCGCCGCGCCCGAATTGATTGTCAGGTTGCTGAGGCTGTCTTTCAGTTCCATCGTAAACAGTTGGGTGTGGAAGGACGCGGCGTGGGCGTCTGTCTGAACCGTTTGGCTCGCGCCGCCGTACGCGAGACGGTAGCGGTGGTTGCCCGCCAACAGTTCCATCGACTCGACGCCTGTCGGACTCAGTACGCCGTTTCCAAAGGGAAGGTATCCCCCGGTGCTACCGGGTTGGTATTCGACCGTTGCGCCGGAGTTGGAGAGGAAGTTGCCGGAACTGTCGCGAAGTTCCACCGTCGTCGCCTGCGTTTGGAAGACGACCGACGTATTGCCGAGAACAGAGACCTGTTGCGTCTGCGTCGCGCCGCGATACATCAGCCGGAAACGATGCGTCCCGTCAGCGACGACGGTCGCTTCGGAGCCGGTGACGTGCAGAAGTCCATCATCCAATGAGAGGTACTCTCCGTTGCTGTTTGGCTGAATCAAGACCGTCGCGCCGGAGTTCCCGATGAGATTTCCAAGACTGTCCCGCAGTTCCAAGACAAGGTTTCCGTTGAGATAGGTCGTGTCGACAATCACGTCAACCGGGTTGGACGCAGACGAGACTTTGCCCGCCGCGTCCGTCGCCGACGCGGTATAGCGGTGCGTCCCGTCCAGCAGACTGTCGAGCGAAAACGCGAACGTCCCGTCGATGCCCGCCGGAGAACTACTCACGAAGACGCCTGTGTCGTAGAGCGTCACGGTCGATTCCGGTTCCGCCGTCCCTTGGATCGTGACGAACGTCGCAATCAGTTCGATGCCGGATTGAGGCGAGGCGATCACGGGAGCCTGCGGGGGGATCGTGTCGATCACAACGGACACGTCGGCGGAAAGCGGCGAAACGTTGCCCGCCGCGTCGGTCGCGGTCGCCGTGAAGGTGTGCGCGCCGTCGGCGAGAGGCGCGGTCGTGATCGTAAACGCGCCCGTGTCGTCCGCTTGGGTCGCGGAAAACGGCGCGCTTCCCCGATACAAGTCGATCCGCGCGGACGCTTCCGCCATCCCACTCACGACAAGCGCGTTGATTGCTGTTGGCGACGCAAGCGGATTGAGCGTTGGCGCGGTCGGCGCGGCGCTGTCGATGACATGACCGCCGCTCACGTCCGACGAGACGTTGCCCGCAGCGTCGGTCGCGTCGATCCGCACGGAGAGCGGGGAATTGACGGTCGGCACATTCCAGTCGTAACGCCCGTAGGTCGTGAAGGTCCCCACGCCGGAGGCAATCGAGTTCCACGTCGCTTCGCCGTCGAAACTGACACTCAGCGACACGTCCGCGAGTTGGAAGTTGTCCTTTGGGATTGCCCAGATGATCGGGTAGACGCTGCCGCCGCGCATCGTCTGCGACAACTCTTTGCTCGGCGAGATGAGCGTCACGTTCGCGGTGGGCGCATCGCTGTCGATGATGAAAACGCCGTCGGACGTGTCGAAGCCCGACAGACCAGCGCGGTCGGTCGCAGCGATCCGAACCCGCGCCGCGCCGTTGTTGACCGCCGGGACCGTCCACGCATAGACGCCCGTGTCGGGTAGAGAGTCCGCAATGGGAATCCACCCTATCGAGTTTTCTAACGAATAGAA
>JAQBWJ010000202.1 GCA_027625215.1 Candidatus Poribacteria bacterium | reverse complement strand
AGTTTGGTCTGCACTTCTTTAAGGTGGGATATGTCCTCTCGTTCCCTGCAGATGACCTCCGCAGAAGCGGTAAACTACGTCTACGACATGGCTGCCGAACGGCTCGGACTCAGCCGCGTGATGAACCGTTTTTTGAGAACGCCGTTTCGACAACTCTCCGTCTCGCTATTGGTGCGGATGGATGACGGGGATGTCGAGGTGTTCGACGGCTACCGCATTCAACACAGCAACGCGCGGGGACCGTTCAAAGGCGGCGTCCGATACGCGCCCGACGTAAACTTGGACGAGGTGCAGGCGCTCGCGTCGCTGATGACGTGGAAGACCGCGTTGGCGGACGTGCCGTTCGGCGGGGCGAAGGGCGGCGTCGCCTGTAACCCGCGTCAAATGTCGTCGTACGAGCTCGAACGCCTGACGCGGCGGTTCATTTCGAGGGTGGACATGGTGATCGATCCCCAGCGCGATATCATGGCGCCCGATCTTGGCACGAGTCAGGAGGTGATGGCGTGGATGATGGACGAATACTCCAGCCGACACGGGTATAATCCCGCCATCGTCACAGGCAAGCCGGTGAAGTTGGGCGGCTCCGCCGGGCGGACGGAAGCGACGGGGAAAGGCGTCGCCATTGCGACCCGCGAGGCAGCGAAGCATCGGGGAATGCCGCTGGACGGCGCGACAGTCGTCGTGCAGGGCTTCGGCGATGTCGGCGCGCACGCGGCGCTCTACCTGCATGAAATGGGTTGCAAGGTGATCGGCGTAAGCGATTATGCGGGGGGACTCCACAATCCTGATGGCTTCGACATCCCCGCGTTGTTCATACATTCCCGCTCGACACGTTCCATTCGCGGGTATGAAGACTCGAACGCCTCCGTCTGCGCGAACGACGATGTCCTCGAAATCCCGTGCGACATATTGATTCCGGCGGCGGTCGGGCACGTCATTCACCACAAAAACGCGGCGCGCATCTGCCCCAAACTGCTAGTTGAAGCGGCGAACGCGCCGACTGTTCCGACGGTCGATTCGATCTTGGAAGAAAACGGCGTATTCATCGTGCCGGACGTGTATTGCAACGCGGGTGGCGTCATCGTCTCATATTTCGAGTGGGTGCAGAACGTCCAACAGTTTCCATGGACACGGATTCATGTGGACGATGAACTCGAACGAAAGATGGTTTCGGCGTTCGCGCGGATGACCTCAATGTGTCGTGAGAAGAGAGTGTCGCCGAGGTTGGGCGCGTTCATGATCGCCGTCGATGAAGTGGCGCAAGCGCAGCACGCTCGCGGCGCGACGTGACGCATCAGCGCGGATCGACTTCGCGGATGCGGGCGAAGATCATTCGTCCCGCGCTCGTCTGGAGAACACTCGTCACTTCGACGGTGACGGTCTGGTGCATCACGCGTTTGCCCTGATCGACGACGACCATCGTGCCGTCGTCCAGATAGGCGACGCCTTGACCCGGCTCCTTGCCTTCACGGATCACGCGCACCGACATGATCTCGCCCTGAATGATCTCCGGTTTGACGGCGTTGGCGAGTTCGTTCACGTTCATCACCTGAATGCCCTGAATCTCGGCGATGCCCTTCAGGTTGTAGTCGTTTGTGACGATCTTGCCGTCCAACGACTTCGCCAACGCGACCAACTTGGCGTCCACTTCATCAATTTCCGGGAACTCTTCCTCAACGATCTCGACGGTCAGGTCGGGGTTGCTCTGCAAGTCGGCGAGCACTTCCATCCCGCGTCGCCCTTTGTTGCGACGCAGCGTATCGGACGAATCGGCGATGTATTGGAGCTCTTTCAGTACGAAACGCGGCAGGATGATGCGACCTTGCAGAAACGCCGTCCGCGCGATGTTCGCAATGCGCCCGTCGATGATGACGCTTGTGTCGAGGATGCGAGGGGCATCGCTGCGCCGTCCGGCGTCGCCGGTTCGCGGCAGGAGAAACATGTCGCGGCGATGGTAGAACGAAAGCGTTCCCGCCGTCACGAAAACGGAACCGAGAGACACGACGATTGCCGCGATCTCAGACTTGGGGAACAGTTCCAACCCCGACAACACCGACATGGTCATCGCCGTCAGAGCGAGTCCCAATGCGGCTCCAAGCAGTAACGGAGCCCACGCGCGAACATGTCCCGCACGCCCGGCCAGTTAAAGCGCGACGACACCGACCGCCAAGGCGAGCGGGAGAATTGCGACCGCGCCGTGACCGCGCAACGCGACCGATAACGCCGCGCCAATGAACGCGCAAACGCCCCGAACGATCCACGCCTGCATCTCCGATCACCTCGCTTTCACGCTTTCCGGCTCAGGTGAACGTATTGAGCCGGGCGTCGTCGCCAAACCGTGTAAAATGTAACCTAAATAGATTTTACCCCATTTTGATCGGAAATAGGCTGAGACGTTGATCATGAGCGCTGAATGTGACGCGATTCATGGTTGGAACGCGCGATGGCGAGCGGTCGGAAATCCGCTTGGCGTGCGCGTTCCGGCTCGGCGACGCGACCTGTCGCGGGCGTGTCATAAGTCGTGCGCGATTCGCGGCGTATTCCGAGCTCCGCGACGAGCAGCGCGGCAATCGCGGTAATCCATAGCGCGATAAGCATCCACCGTCTTCGCATCGTGTCAAAACCGTTCGATTTCACCGGCTTCCGCGTAAAACTCAACGCGGAACAACCATTGAGGCGTCATACGCCGTTCTTTCAGCCATGCGTTCAGCGTATCGCCGTCGGGCGCTTCAAACTCGCAGACCATGCGTCCCTGCAACGTGTCGCAGTACGCTTTGAGGTTCTTCACCTCGCCGTCTTCTGACTGTATCTCTTTGAGCAGTTTTTGCAAGCGTTGATGCGGCATACAGGCGATAATGTGCGCCGTGATGTAACGCGGCATAGAGTTGGGGGTATCCTTTACGTTTCTCACGAAGATGAATACGTGTCCGCTTGCGTATAGCATCGAAAGGGTCAACGGTCAAGTCGAGTCCGCCAACAGGTCGGGGCGACTCATGCCGTCATTGTGACTCAAGTCGTGCTATGATGTTGCGGCAAATGATGGTGGCATAAGCTTACCGGGTCGTGATAGTTGCAGACATGAAGGAGGCTCGACATGCGAATCTACATCATGACGGACTTGGAATCGGTGGCGGGCGTGCGTGATTTTGAAGACTGGTGCATCCCCGGCGGGCGCGAGTACGACCGCGCGATGAAACTGCTGACGCTCGAAGTGAACGCCGCCATCGAAGGTTTCGCGTCGGCGGGCGCGACGGAGTTCATGGTCGCCGACGGGCACGGACGCGGCGCGATCAACATCGAACTGCTCGACCCGCGCGCCGAGATGCGTCGAGGATGGCCCCTAGGGTGGCCCCTCGGTCTGGACGACGGGCATTACGACGCGCTCGCGTTCATCGGTCAGCACGCGAAGGCGGGAACGGAATTCGCGCACCTCGCCCACACGCAAGGGCTGAACTACATCGACCTCTCGGTGAACGGCGTCTCCATCGGCGAGTTCGGGCAACTGGCGATGTGCGCGAGTGAACTAGGCATCCGCACGATCTTCGGAGCGGGCGATTTGGCGTTTTCGGTCGAGGCGCAAGCGTTGATTTCCGGCATTGAAACGGTCGTCGTGAAGCGCGGGCTGCGTCCCGGCAGCGGCGACGAAATGCTCGCGGACGACTACGGCAAGCGCAACACCGCCGCTGTCCACCTTCAACCGAAACAGGCGCGGAAACTGATCCGCAAAGGCGCGAGGAACGCCCTCAAACGGATGAAGAAGGAAGCGTTCGGGTTGATCCCGTTGCAAGCGCCGTTTCACCGCGCGGGGAAGTTTCGCCCAGCGGAGAAGGGGGGTCCGGTGCTCGTGTCGAGCGAAACGCATCCGACGAGCGTGGTCGGCATGATGAATCTGCCGTTCAATCGCGTGCCGGAAGGGTCGATGTAAGTCCGTTTTACGATGGAGATCGCCATGAAATACTGGAAATGGTGCGTGGGCATCCCGCTCGGCACCCTCACCGTGATCGTCGTCGCGATCATGTTCATCGGCTCGTCGATGCCGGAACATCATGTCGCAACGCGCACCGTCGAGATCAATGCGTCGCCCGAAGCGGTGTGGGAGGCAATCACCGATATCGACAACGCGACCAACTGGAACCCGCACGTCGCAAGCATCGAGCGACTGCCCGACATCGACGGCAAACAGGCGTGGGTCGAAGTCTCGACGGACGGCGACCGTACGCCGGTGCGCGTTGTCGTGTGGGAGCCGCCGACCCGTCTCGTCACGCAGGTCATCGACGAGGGACAGCCATTCAGTGGGACATGGACGACCGAGATCACCCCGAAAGGGGACGACAGCGTTGTCACGATCACCGAAAACGCCTCGATCCACCACCCGTTCATCCGCGTCCTGTTTTACGCGATGGTGGACAAGTACGAGTCGATTGACCGTTTCCTGGTCTCGTTGGGCAAGAAGTTTGGCGAGACGGTCCAACCGCTGTAACCGCGCGTGAATCATCTGCGACACGGTGTCGGCAACAAGAGACACCCTCTTTCACCGCAAAAGGTGATCAAATCACGCGGGAGAGAGCGCTCAAATCGTTTGAAGCGCGGCAACGGCAGGCGCACGCGGAATCGCGCCGCGCGTTTTGCGCGATTGGCATTGTCGTTGCTAGACGGTGGATGGGCGTCGTTGAGGTGGAGTTTAGTGATCGGAACAGGGACGCAAACTGCGACCTGCCCCCTACGCGCCGATCAGTTGCTCCGGCTCCGCTTCAACCCCCACGACGGTTTTCCCCGCCGAGGATGCGACGCCCACTGCATACGTTTCTCCATCCTTTGTCGTCACCGCGACATGACGGCAGAGGCTTAGAAGACGGACGGCATCTTTTGCCGTTCGTCTTCGCGTGCTCCGAATCCCCCGATTCCCTCACCCGGCGGACGCCGCCACGTCTTCCTTGAATACGCCGATCCGCCGGAACTTGCGATACCGATGCTCGATCAGTTCCTCCGGCGACAATTTGGAAAGCTCCCGCAAGTGCTTGCGAACGGAACGTCGAACACGACGGAACGTTTCGCCCGGATCGCGATGCGCGCCGCCAATCGGCTCGTCGATGATCTCGTCGATCACGTCGAAACGGTGGAGGTCTTTCGCGGTGAGTTTGAGCCCTTCAGCCGCCTCAGGCGCGTGTTCGCCGGAGTCTTTCCACAAGATACCGCTGCACGCTTCGGGCGGCGCGACGCAATAAACGGCGTACTCCAACATCAAAACGACATTGCCCATCGCGACGCCCAATGCGCCTCCGCTGCCGCCCTCGCCGACGACCACCGCGACGATGGGAACAGGCAGACGCGCCATCTCCCACAAGTTTTCGGCAATCGCCATCGCCTGACCGCGCGTTTCCGCGTTCACGCCGGGATGCGCAGCGGGCGTGTCCACAAAACTGATGATCGGGCAGGAGAACTTCGCGGCGAGTTGCATCAGATGACGCGCTTTTAGA
>JAQBWJ010000201.1 GCA_027625215.1 Candidatus Poribacteria bacterium | reverse complement strand
CGACCGCCGCGACCGCCGCGACCGTCCCGACCGCTCCGAACGCCCCGAACGTATCGAACGATACGAGCCTGAACAGATCGACTCCGAACCGGAGATCGACAGCGCCGAGCCGCGTCTGGATGCCTCGCAACTGCAGACCAAGACGGTCCAAGAGCTGTACCGCATCGCGCGCGAGGCGAAGATCGCCGGATACAGCGGGCTCCGCAAACAGGAACTGATCGCGCGCATCCTCGAAACGCAGACCGAAAGCGGCGACACACTCGTCGGCGAGGGCGTGCTTGAAATTCTGCCCGAAGGCTTCGGCTTCCTGCGTTCGTCCAACTACAACTATCTCCAAAGCCCCGAAGACATTTACGTGTCGCCGTCGCAAATCCGACGGTTCGGGCTGCGTACGGGGCATGTCGTTCGCGGGCAGATTCGCCCTCCGAAACGCGGCGGCGAGAAGGACGAACGGTTCTACGCGCTCCTGAAAGTGATCTCGGTAAACGGGGAAGACCCCGACCGCGTCAAGGAAGTCCCGCTGTTCGACAACCTGACGCCGATCCACCCGACGGAACGGTTCACGCTCGCCCGCGACCACACTTCCATCTCGACCCGCATCATCGACCTGATGGCGCCCATCGGGAAGGGGCAACGCGGGTTGCTTGTTGCGCCTCCGTTCGGCGGGAAGACCTACCTGTTGAAGGACATCGCGCACGGCATCGAGAAGAACCACCCCGAAGTCGAGTTGATCCTCCTGCTCATCGACGAACGCCCCGAAGAAGTCACCGAAATGGAGCGTTCCGTGCGCGGCGAGGTGATTAGTTCGACGTTCGACGAGCCACCTGAACGGCACGTCGCGGTCTCGGAGATGGTGATCGAGAAGGCGAAGCGTTCCGCCGAGTTCGGCAGAGACGTGGTGATCCTGCTCGACTCGATGACTCGACTCGCGCGCGCCTACAACGTCGTCGTGCCGCACACGGGCAAAACGATGACGGGCGGGTTGGATTCCGCCGCGCTGATGGGTCCTCGCGCGTTCTTCGGAGCGGCGCGAAATTTCGAGGAAGGCGGCAGCCTCACGATCCTGTCAACCGTGTTGATCGACACGGGCGGGCGCATGGACGACTACATCTACGAGGAGTTCAAGGGCACGGGCAACGCCGAAATCCACCTTGACCGCCATCTGTTCGAGGAACGCATCTTCCCGCCGCTGGACGTGTTGAAGTCCAAAACGCGGCGCGAGGAACTGCTGCTCGAACCGAAGACGCTCGATAAAGTCTGGATTTTGCGGAAATTCCTCAATAAAATGAGTGCTGCGGAGTGCATCGAACTGTTCCAAGAACGGATGCGTAAAACGCGCACGAATGAAGAGTTCCTGGAGTCGATGCGGTCATAAGTGGAGTTTCCAAGCGCGGCGATGAATCCGTGACGCTTGGCAGCAATCCGGGGTTCTTCGCCGCGCCACAGAATGACTCTGTGGCGGGTTACGACGTTTGTTGGAAGGAATCGGCACAATGAAAACAGGCATTCACCCGGCGCAACACAGCACGACGATGACCTGCGTCTGTGGCGCGGTCTACGAAACGCTTTCGACCAAGAAAGACGTTCGCGTTGAAATCTGCGGCAGTTGTCACCCGTTCTACACGGGGCACCGCCGTTTGGTCGACACGGAAGGGCGCGTCGAAAAGTTTGAGGCGAAGTATCGCCGTTTCCGCAAGGACAAAGCGGCGGCGGAAGCCTAAGCCCTCATGTTGAGCCTTGTCCTGACTTTCCTGAAACTGGGCGCGTTCATCTTCGGCTCCGGTCATGCGCTGGCGAGCGCGATGCAGAATGAACTCGTCGATAAGCGCGGCTGGCTGACGGCGGAGCAGTTTCAGGAAGGTTGGGCGACGGGCAACGTGCTCCCCGGACCGATTGCGACCAAAGTCGTCGCCTACGTCGGTTATCAGCAGATGGGCGTGCTTGGCGCGTTCATCGCAACGGTCGCCTACCTCGCGCCCTCCATCGCAGGAATGACGCTCCTTGCCGCCGCGTTGAGTTATCAGGGCGGTTCCGACGGCATGAACCGAGTGCTCGCCGGAATGAACGCGGCGGTGAAAGGCATCAAACCCGCTGTCCTCGCATTGCTGGTCGATGCGTTCCTGAGTTTTACGGGCGTTGCCTATCCAAAATCGAGCGAACTCGGCGCGAACTGGTTGCCGTTCGGCGTTATGATTCTCGGCGTGATCGTGAGTCTCGGCGGCGCTTGGTGGTTGTCTCAGAGCGACGGAGGCAAATACCTGCTTGGTGACGGTCGCTCGCTATTCATCTTCGCGGCGTCGTTGTTGGCGATGCTTGCCCTCCGCATCGACACGATTTTCGTGATGCTCGGCGCGGCGGCAATCGGACTCTCCTACCTCGTGATTTGACGCTCTCAACGATTTGAGGTTTCGGCGTGGCGGATATCCTACAAAAACTGGACGACATCGAGGCGAAGTTCCGCGAGGTCGAGCAGGCGATGAGCGATCCGAAAGTCTATGAAGACCAGCGGGAAGCGCAACGGCTCGGTCGATTGCGGGTCGAACTGGCTCCGGTAGTCGATGTGTGCACGGAGTATCGTAAGATCGTCGCCGACCTCGCCTCCGCCCGCGAAGTGTTGGGGGCGGAATCCGACCCGGAATTGATTGAACTCGCCGAAGAAGAGATCGCCGAACTGGAACCTCAGTTGGAAGCACTCGAGGAACGTCTCAAAGTGCTTCTCCTTCCGGTCGATCCGAACGACGAGAAAGACACCGTCGTTGAAATCCGCTCCGGAACGGGCGGCGAAGAGGCGAAACTGTTTGCGGGCGAACTGTTCCGCATGTACAGCCGATACGCGGAACGGCTCGGTTGGTCGGTCGAACTCATCACGTCCCAACCGACGGAACTCGGCGGCTTCAAAGAAGTGACGTTTACCGTCTCCGGCGACCGCGTATACAGTCGAATGAAGTTTGAGAGCGGCGTCCACCGCGTTCAGCGGGTGCCGGAAACGGAGACGAGCGGACGGATTCACACCTCCGCCGCGACGGTCGCCGTCCTCCCCGAAGCGGAGGAGGTCGATGTGGAAATCGACACGAACGATCTGAGGGTGGACACGTTCCGCTCCGGCGGACCCGGCGGACAACACCTCAACACGACGGACTCCGCCGTGCGGATCACTCACGTCCCTACGGGGATCGTCGTCGCGTGTCAGGACGAACGCTCGCAGATCAAGAACCGCCTCAAAGCGATGCGCGTTCTCCGCGCCCGTTTGTATGAGGTGAAGATGCAGGAGCAGGAGTCGGAACGCGCATCGAATCGTAAGTCGATGGTGGGCTCCGGCGACCGCAGCGAAAAGATACGCACCTACAACTTCCACGACCACCGCGTCACCGACCACCGCATCGGGCTGACCATCCACCAGATCGACGCGATCCTCGACGGCGACCTCGATACGATGGTGGACGCGCTTATCGCCGCCGACCAAGCCGAACGCCTCAAGGAGCTCTGATCCGATGGCGGATCAACGGGCGTGGCGCGTCCTTGACCTGATTGAGTGGACGACCGCGTACTTCACGGAACGCGGTATCGAGACGGCGCGGCTCGACGCGGAACTACTCCTCGCCCACACGCTTAAACAGCAGCGTATGTGGCTCTACCTCAACGCCCAACAGATCATCAACGAAGAGGACCGCGCGACGTTCCGCGCCTTCGTCAAACGTCGCGCCAACCGAGAGCCGGTTGCCTATCTCATCGGCAAACGCGAGTTTTACAGCCTCGATTTCGAGGTGAACGCGCACGTCCTCATCCCCCGACCGGAGACGGAGTTTCTCGTTGAAACGGTCGTTTCCCTGTTGAGGAAGTCGGCGATTTCGTCTCCCAAGATCATCGACGTTGGGACGGGGAGCGGCATCGTCGCCGTGACGTTGGCGACGGAGCTCACCGCGCGGAACCCGCACATCGTCGGGGTAGACATTTCGCAGGAAGCGTTGGAGGTCGCCGCGCGAAACGCCGAGACACACGGAGTCGCCGAGCGTATCGCATTCGTTCAAAGCGACTTGTTTGAGCACGTCGAACCCGACGACTGGTTCGACGCCATCGTTTCAAACCCACCGTACATCCCGACGGACGACCTCGACGGACTTCAACCCGAAGTCTCCGAACACGAACCGCGCGCCGCGTTGGACGGTGGAGCCGATGGGCTCGATATCATCCGCCGTTTGATCGTCGGAGGCGCGACTCGACTCGTACCCGGCGGCATCGTCGCATTGGAAATCGGCGCAAATCAATCGGAAGTAGTCGCGCAACTTGTCGCCGACACATCCGCTTTCGATCCCCCCGAAATCATCCAAGACTACGGGGGCATCGACCGAATCGTCGTCGCCCGACGCAAATAAACGTGACGAAATCCGCCCTCCAGCGTATTAAAAAGATGACGTTCCCGCGTTATTGCTAGTGGTCAGTGACGATAAAGGTTTGAGGTACCCACCCCCTTCCCAACCTTCCCCCACAGGGGGAAGGGGTTTGTCTCCTCCCCCTGCGGGGGAGGAATGAGAAGGGGGTTCTTTACACCAATCTCCTATGTCTCTGACCACTAGCAGAGCATCATTCGATCTTTTCAGCGCACCGAACCCATCGGCGGAGGCAGGGTCATGGATAAGTTCGTCATTCGCGGCGGAACCCCTCTTGAAGGCGTCATCGACATTAGCCTCCCTGCCGATTGCGTTCGCGGCGGGCATCCTCGGCACGACGGACAGCCGCATCACGAACGTGCCGTCACTGAGCGACGTCGCCACCGCGCGCGGACTGCTCGACCATCTCGGCGTCCACAGCGGGTTGAATGACAACACGCTGACGATTCAGGCGTCGGACCGAGTCGACACGGAAGCCCCGTACGACCTTGTCCGCAAGATGCGGTCGTCCATCTACGTGTTGGGTCCGCTGCTGGCGCGGTTCGGCGAGGCGCGCGTGTCGTTTCCCGGCGGTTGCGCCATCGGGTCGCGCCCCGTTGATCTCCACCTTAAGGGGATGGAGGCGTTGGGGGCGAACATTACCGTAGAACACGGCTACATCATTGCAAAGGCGGATCGGCTGAAGGGCGCGGAGTTCTCGTTGATGGGTCCGCGCGGCTCGTCTCACGGGGCAACGGCGAACGTTATGATGGCGGCGGTGCTCGCCGAGGGAACGACGGTCATCCACGACGCCGCGATGGAGCCTGAAGTGGTCGATCTCGCCGACTGCCTGAACGGAATGGGCGCGAAGATCACAGGCATGGGAACGCGCACGATCAAAATTGAGGGCGTCGAGTCGCTGAAAGGCGCGCAGCACAACGTCATTCCCGACCGGATGGAAGCGGGGTCGTTCCTGATCGCGGCGGCGATCACACACGGCGACGTGCGCGTGCGGGGCATCGAACGGAAACACCTGAGCTCCGTTCTCGGCAAACTGACGGAAGCGGACGTGTGGCTCGATTGGGAGCGCAAGGAGTGTCGCGTGACCGTCCC
>JAQBWJ010000200.1 GCA_027625215.1 Candidatus Poribacteria bacterium | reverse complement strand
GACCCGCAGTGCGCGGAGTTCCGGGATTTCCTCCAACGCCTGTTCCAGATTCGTCGCGGAGGAGAGCCACCGAAGTTTCTTGGCGATCACGTCGATCTCGCCTTCTCGAAACCCGTACACCTTCCCGAAGGCGCGCACCGCGCCGCGCCCGCGATACGAGTGATAGGTGGACAGTCCGCCCGTGAATTCCTCGCCGTAGGCGTCGCGCATCCATTCGACGACCTTCGGTTGAATCTCCCGCGCGTAGTCGAAGTCGATGTCGAGGGGGCGGATGCCGTGCACCGTCCTCATCGACCGCTCGACGCTCATGCACCGGGCGAATTCGAGGTCGCGCGCGTAGGCGTCGACGGGGGTCATGCCGAGGCAGGTCGCCATGACACAGTTGACGAAGCTGCCCCGAATGACGCCGCCCCAGCCCTTCTCGGCGGAGATTTCGGACTGATCCGCCGCGATGAGGATTTGGTCGGGATAGCCCAGCGTGATCGCGGTATCGACCTCGTGGTCGATCCGTCGGCGCAGCGCCAGCGGGATCGTCCCGTACCGCCGCACCGCGCCCGCCTCCACCTTCTCACGGAGGACCTGCGCGGCGGACTGCCCGAGTCGGAGTTTGCGACAGCGCGGCAGGAACGACTCGCCGCCGATGACGACCGTGCCGACCCGTTCCGCGATGCGGAGCGTGTTGAAGTAGGCGTCGGGACGGTCTTCCCAGAACGCCGCCATCGCGTCGCCCGATTTGAGATATTGCTCGGCGTTGATGGGACGCTCCGGGTGGGGGTCGTCGATGCGGCAGCCGACGCGGGCGCAGGTCAGCGCGTCGTAGAGAGGAAAATCCGACTTGCGGGCGTAGCGGACGGCGTTCGTGGCGACGACGGGGACCCCGGCGCGCTCGGCGAGCTCGATCAGGCGATCGGAGATCGTCTCGTCGCCGGGGAACAGCGTGCGCAGCAGTTCCACGTAGACGTTCTCTTTGCCGAACAGACCGACGAGTTTGTCCAACAGTTTCAGCGCGGTGACGCGGTCGCCCGTCCGTCGGGAGAGGCATCCCCAGCGGTCGCCCGTCAGACAGATCAGCCCCGCCGTCCGACCCTCAAAGGCGTCCAGCGACAAACATTGCGCGCCGCGTTCGTTCCGTTCGTAGGATTCGGTCAGCAGGTCGGAGAGGTTCTCGTAGCCGCTCGTGTTCTCGACGAGGGCGACGAGGTGGGTCCCGTCGTCCAGCGACACCTGCGCGCCGAGAATGGGGTGGATGCCCGCCCGTCGGCAGGCGATCTGGAGTTCCACCGCTCCGGCGAGGCTGTCGCGGTCGGTCAGGGCGAGGGCGGGGAGTCCGAGCGAGGCGGCGGCGTCCACGAGGGCGTTGACGTCGGACGCGCCGTCCGTCCCGTGGTTGCCCGGCGTCAGGCTGTACGCGCTGTGGACGTCGAGGTGCGCGAATTCCATCGCGTTTCGCTTTCAACGGATTCCCTGCTGACGCATTGCCTACGCCGCATCATTTCCTGACTTTCCAAAGGTCTCTTCTATGAATCGCCTCAATGCGGCTTTCGATTCACGGACCACCGGGGAGCCGTGCCCAAAGCAGATGACGTCGAAAGGTAAGACAAGAAGGTCATCGACGGAGCGGCGGGCTGCCTCTCTGTCCGTGATATGCTGCGTTGTGAAGATGCCGATTTCACCTTCCGGTATACCGATGTCGGCTCGACTGCCGCACAGGGCGTCCCCGACGATGAGACATCCTCGCCCTTGTTTCACGAGAAGCGCGCATTCCTCCGGCCAGTAGATTTCGGGAAACTGGACGACCTCGACGGTGCTCCAGAGCAGTTCGCCATCACCGAATACACCGTCGATTTCGATTCCGCCCTGATCTCCTTTATATCGGTGATCGCCGTCGCCGTAGACGTCATCGACCACTAGTTTGCCATTCACCAAACCACGTTCATGGGCGAGAATTCGACAGCCCCACCGTTCGACGTATGTCGGCGATTCACGAAGATGCCAGTTGCAGGTAAGCACAATGTGGGTTGGCGGACCCAATTCTTCGAGAGCGCGAATCTCATCTGTCGAAAGTGGCAGCGGATCGACGAGCGCGAGAACGCCTTCCTGCGGAATCTGGACGGCGTAGCTGTTCCAGTCATACGTCTTCGGCTCCGTTCCGTGACGCTCCGTCCAGTAGTAGACGTCCTCATACAGCTTACGGATCATGGCACATCCTCTCTCATCCTCGTTCCTTTTCTACTGCCCGCTTCTCCATCGCAGATACACGCATGGTACACCTTGCAGGCGAGGGGCACGAACCTCAATCCAACGACCGGTCGAGGTACCAGTATCCCGCCGCGTCCGCACGGACGACGAACTCCCCGCCGATACGGTCGGTCCGCTCCACGCGGTAGTAGTCCGTCTCGCCTTCGTCCTCCCAGTGCTTCCCGGTCGTCCGCCACCGACACCGCATCCGCACGTGGAACGGACGCGCGCCCTCTTCCAACGTCAGTCGCACGGGAACCCCGTTTTCGCATTCCACCCGATGAAGCCGTCGCCCGCGCGTCATCCGTGACCTCCCGTCGCGGTCAGTACCAGCCCGTCCCCGACGGACACAGCCCCGAAGCGTTGACGACCTGCGACGCGAAGCAGGGGTCGATGCCCGTCAGCGCGGGATCGTCGGCGGTCGTCGCCGCGTCGTCGCCGTACCGGGCGCACACCAATTCCAGCATCTCCCCGACGACCGCCCGCGACCGCTCCCGATCCTTCTCGCCCCCCAGATCAATCCAAAGCGACGGTTGCTCGGACAGGACGGGACGCAAGCCTTCCAACGTCACCGTGAGCCGTTCCAGTTCCCGTCCGTCCCAGAGCTCCCACAGCATCCGCTCCAAACGGTAGCGGCGGGCATTCGCCGTCATCCCCTTCCGCGAGACGACGAACTCCGCGTCGAGGACTCTCCCCCGGAATGATTCCAACGACAACCGCAATGCGGCCGGCGCTTCGGAGCGCGCGGCGGCTTGCGCGGCGTCGTCATTGGCGGCGTCGATCAGGTCGCGCAGGTGCGCCGATACCGCGCTCTCGTCGTTGAGGGGAGGGAACGCGACCGTATGGGTAATGTTCTTGAGGGGATAGTTGGCGACGACGGGGCGGACTTCGACGCTGTGGGCGATCCGGTGGAGTTTCACCCCGTCGTCCCTGCCGAGTTGTCGTCGGAT
This sequence comes from Candidatus Poribacteria bacterium, assembly GCA_027625215.1. Classification (GTDB taxonomy): domain Bacteria; phylum Poribacteria; class WGA-4E; genus JAQBWJ01. The sequence continues at coordinate 2,306 of JAQBWJ010000200.1, read as the reverse complement.
CGAATCGACGGACTCCCGGTGGAGGTCGCCGAGCGTCCGCAGTCCCAGCCGCGCGATCCGGTCGAGCGTCTTGGGCGGGATGTCCGCGCAGACGGAGAGAGGGATGCGGTCGCGGTGTCGGCGTTCCGCGTTCATCCCCGACGGCACGAAGTCCTCCGGGGCGGACGCCCGCGCGTCGAAGGTCGTCGAGCCGCCCCCGATGCGCGGCGTGAGTCCGATGGCGTCGGCGATCTCCCCTCGCAGTCGCTCCGCCCGGTCCGCGAGGCGTTCTCCCGGCGACAGACACCCCGTCAAATCGAGATAACCCTCGTGAAGGTCGGTCGTCTCGACGGCGGGCGTGTGGGCGAAGGCGGCGTCCCACAGAGCGCGCCATCGGTCGCGGACGGCTCCTTCGTCCACCGGGAGGACAACGGCGGACGCCAGCCGCGACGCCTTCCGTACCGGCATCCCGACGGTCACGCCCTGTTCCCACACGTCGGGCGTCCCGTCCAGCACGAGGCCGTCCCGGACGACGAGCGTCGGGACCGTCGGGTCGGTGACGAAGAAACCCGGCGCACGGACGTACAGAATCCGACGGCGCGGATGGTCGGCAACGGCTTCGACGGATCGCTCCGTCGGAATCGACCGGATCATTGGGAATCTCCCCCCGGCACGTCATCCCGATTTATTGGATCAAGTACACCAATAAACCATTAACGTAGGTGAAACCGGGCACGCTGATTTCTCGCGGAAGACCGTCACGACTTCCTCCCGCGTTGCCGCAGATCGCTTCGTTGCCAGAGTGTATATTACGTATTTTCGGAGGTGTCAAGATTATTTCGTAATATGAGAACAGTAATCGTAATTCGATGCTATACTCTCCTCACGAAGGAGAGATCGGACGGAAGGACGCAAAAACATGACGACGAACGAACTGAACCACCATCAGAAACGGCTGCTGGTCTTCATCGCAGGCTACGTCCGCGCGCACGAGTCCTACCCGACGCTCGACGAGATGGGCGCGGAACTGGGACGGACGGAGGGGATGGTGCGCCGCTATCTCGAAGACTTGCGGCGGCGGGGCTACATCGAGCGCGCGAAGGGGAAATGGCGCGGAATCCGGCTCACACGGAAGGGACACGAGGCGGCGTTTCATCTCGAATGGGAGGCGGCGGAGGTTCCTTCCGCTCCCAACATCACAGGGGCGGTGCCCTTCGATCCAGCGTCGCTGCGGCTCATCCCGCTCTACGGGGAGATCAACGCGGGTCCGCTTCAGGAGATGCAGGGACGCGAGCTCGGATGGTACCCGTGGATGCCCGCGAAGGGGGCGTCGTCGCGCTGCTACATGCTCCGTGTGCGCGGCGACTCGATGAAGGACGCCCACATCCCGCCCGGCTCCAGCGTCGTCGTCGATCCGGACGCAAAGCCGGAGGACGGGCGGATCGTCGTCTTCGTCGTCAACGGCGAGACGACTCTCAAACGGCTGAAGGAGTCGGACGGGACGATCATTCTGCTCGCGGAGAACCGGGAGAAGGACTACAAGCCGATCGTCGTCTCGTCCGTCGATCACGCAGCCATCCAGGGCGTCGTCGTTCAGGTCGTGATGACGCTCTGAGCCGACCGAGAGCGGGTTATCCACTCCAGCACTTGAGTTTCGTTCGTCGTCTGGCATCCTGAAGTCATCATGCCGGAGAAATCAACAACCGTCCCACTTCGCGCCGCGCTCTATGCCCGCGTCTCTTCCGAAGAGCAGGCGAAAGGACACAGCCTCGACGCGCAACGCGACAAACTCCAAGAGTTCGCCGCGCGGCATGAGATGACCTTCGCCGAGGAACACGTCTACATCGACGATGGCTACTCCGGTAAGAACGAACACCGCCCGCATCTGACGCGCCTCTTTCAGGACTCGGAGAGGAGGGCGTTCGACCTCGTGTTGGTCTACCGGCTCGACCGGTTCTTCCGCAACACCCGCTTGCTGCTGGACAGCGTAGAACGTCTTGCCGAACTCGGTGTCGGCTTCAAGTCGATCACGGAGCCGTTCGACACCTCGACGCCGCTGGGCAAATACATGCTCACCAATCTCGGCGCGATCGCCGAGTTGGAGCGCGGCATCATCCTGGAACGCAAAGAACTCGGCGCGCGCAAAGCCGCCGAAGCGGGCAAGTGGATGGGCGGGATACCGCCGTACGGGTATCGAATCGACCCCAAGACGAAGAAACTGGTTGTAGTTCCCGAAGAGGCGAAGGTCGTCAAAATGCTGTTCCAGTGGCTGATCGACGAAGGGATGAGCCTCGGTCAAATACAGCAGCGACTCAACGAACGGAAGA
>JAQBWJ010000199.1 GCA_027625215.1 Candidatus Poribacteria bacterium | reverse complement strand
TACGAGTACGGGCTGCTCGGCGGCTGCGCGATTGACGCGACGGGGCGGTCGCTGCCGGACGAGACACTCGACCTGTGCCGCCGCTCGGACGCGATCCTGTTCGGCGCGGCGGGAGGACCCAAGTGGGACAACGTCGCGCCTGCCGAACGCCCCGAACGCGCGTTGGCAAGGCTCCGCAAAGAGTTCGACCTGTACGTGAACCTTCGACCCATTCGCGGACGCAAGTCGCTCGCGCCGACGCTCCCGCTGAAAGACCGTCTCATCGGTGAGGGCATCGACTTCCTCATCATCCGCGAGTTGGCGGGCGGTTTGTATTACGGTGAACCGAGAGGCGTCTATCAAGATGCGGACGGGCTGCGCGGCGTCAACACGATGGTCTACACCGAGCGGGAAGTGGAGCGGGTCGTGCGGCAGGCGTTCGAGTTGGCGCGGAATCGGCGGAAGAAGGTAACGTCGGTCGACAAGGAGAACATGCTGGAAGCGTCGCGGGTGTGGCGGCAGGTGACGTTGCGCGTCCACAAAGAGTTCCCCGACGTGGAACTGGACCACCTGCTGATCGACGCCTGCGCCTACATCATGATCCTCGACCCGTCGCGGTTCGACGTGCTGGTGACGGGCAACATCTTCGGAGACATCCTGTCGGACGAGGCGGCGGTGATCGTCGGGTCGTTGGGGATGTTGCCGTCGGCAAGTTGGGGCGACGGCAAGCCCGCGCTCTACGAACCCGTGCACGGCACCGCGCCGGATATCGCCGGGAAGGGTTTGGCGAACCCGTGCGCCGCGATCCTCTCCGCCGCGTTGATGCTGCGCCACTCGTTCGGGTTGGAAGCGGAGGCGAAGTCGATTGAGGCAGCGGTGGACGCCGCCATCGACGCGGGTCTGCGTACCGGCGACATCAAGCAGGACGGTATGAAGACGGTCGGCACGGCGGAAATGACGAACGCGATCCTGTCGAACTTGTAAGGGGCGCGCGACGAGGGGACGAATCGCGTTACGCGATGCCGGAGGGGTTTAACTCCACGACGACTTCGCGGATCAGCACTCTTGCGGGTTGCGTGGCGATGTACACCGCCGCCGCCGCGATGTCCTCCGGTTTGAGGATGGTTGCGGGGTCTTCGGAGGGGTTGTTTCCGGCGCGCATCACCGTCGAGACGGGACCCGGACACAGCGCGACGGCGCGGATGTTCACCGACCGCCCCGCCTGAGCGAGCGACTCCGTGAAGCCGATGATGCCGAACTTCGAGGCGGAATAGGTTGCGTTGCCCGCGCCCGACCTCTTGCCGGAGATGGACGAGACGTTCACGATGACGCCGCCGCCGCGTTCGACCATGTTGTTCCAGAAGGCGCGGGTCAGGAGGAAGGGCGCACGCATGTTCATCCGCATCGTCAAGTCCCACACGTCGATAGGGATGTCGGGGACGGGGTGATGGATGGCGACGCCCGCGTTGTTCACCAAGAGATCGACGCCGCCGAAACGGTCGTAGGTTTGGGCGACGAGGGCGTCGAGTTGCGTGTCGTCCGCCAAGTCGGTGGGGATGGAGAGGGTTTCCGCGCCGCGTTGTCGGGTTTCATCCGCCGTTGCGTTCAGTTCGGATACGGTGCGGGAGGCGAGGACGAGGTTCGCGCCTTCGTCCGCGAAAGCGTGGGCGATGGCGCGCCCGATGCCGCGTCCCGCGCCGGTGATGAGGGCGGTTTTGCCTTGGAGTCGCATTGTTGGCAAGGTTCCTTTCGCGGTTGGGCGAGTGAAACACGGCTGGAGGTGTTCCACACAAGAATCGAGTGATCATCGGCGTTTGTGGCGATTTACGGCTCAAAATGGTGTTTCATTTTGTTTCACCATGTTCCACGATGTTTCACCGTGTTTCATGAAGTTGCACCGGGGGTCAGGAAACGGTGGATTTGTTCGTACACCGTTGCACAATAGGGCGTTCGTCGCTACCCTTCCTCACCAACGGCTTAACCGACTTTGAAGGCAGGATCGAAACACCATGGATAAAGTACTGTCGCAAGACGACCTCGATTTTTTCGACGAAAACGGCTATGTCATTCTTCACGACGCTGTCCCGCAAGAGAACCTCGACTATCTGATCGACACGCTTTGGACGTTTCTCGAAAAAGACCCGAACGATCCCGACACCTGGTACAAGGAACCGATGCGGGGCGGGGGGATGGTCGAAATCTACCAGCATCAGGCGTTGTGGAACAATCGGCAGTCGCCGCGCATTCACGCCGCGTACGCCCAACTGTGGGGCACGCATAAACTGTGGGTGTCGATGGACAGGGCGAGCATGAAGCCGCCGATCAACCCGAAATACCCCGAATACAACGACAGAGGCTTCCTGCACTGGGATGCGAACACGGACAAACTGCCGTTGCGGTTTGGGTTGCAGGGGGTGTTGTATCTGGCGGACACGGCGGAGAATCAGGGCGGATTCCGTTGCGTACCGGGCGTCCACAAGATGCTGACGCGAGAGGAGAACCCCGTCGCGCCCGATCTGAAAGAGTTGGAGTCCGTGCAGATTCCGGGCAAAGCGGGCGATTTTTTGATTTGGCACATCGGGTTGCCGCACGGGAACGGGTTGAACACGTCGGATAAGCCGCGACTGGCGCAGTACATCACGATGTCGCCCGCGAACGAGTCGCACGAAGAGGGGCGACAGCGTCGGATCAGTCTGTGGCGGGATCGGCTGTGCCCCGGCGGGAGGGCGTTCCCGGGCGATCCGCGCAAGTGGGAAGAGGAACGCGGGACGACAGCGGAACTGAGTCCGCTGGGGAAGCGGGTGTTGGGGTTGGAGACGTGGGAGGATCAGGCGGCGGTGTAACGGCTGGAGGAGAAGGCGGATGGTGAGAGTTCCGCGCGCGACGTTGCCGATTCTCGTGGCGATCTGTGCGCTGGGTTTCGCGTGGCACGGGACGGCGGATTCGCTGCGGGTGACGTTCACCGGACTTATCAGCCCGAACCCGGTCAACCTGTACAGCGGCGACCCGGAGACCGGGCGGGTCGAACTGCTGGTGAAGGACGTCGGGGATCAGACGATCGCGTCGTGGTCGCCGCCGCATCGGGCGATTCTGTATGCGTCGCACGGAGAGATCTATCGCCTGAAATTCGACGCGGACATGGAACCGGACGGCGAACCGGTCAACCTGACGCAGCACGAGGCGTGGGATCGGTTCCCGTCGTGGACGCCGGACGGTCGGCACATCGTGTTCGGGTCGCGCCGGGATGGGCTCATCGGGCTGTTTCGGATGGACGCGGACGGAGGGAACGTCGAGCGACTGCTGGACGACGGAACGGCGTTTTTCGCTTCCGTGTCCCCAAACGGCTCGTCCATCGCCTACTACTCCCTCTGGCAGTTGCATGTGATGGACATCGACGGGACGGGTTCACGCTATCTGGCGGACGCGACGACGTTCAACTGGGGGATGGGTCATCCGTCGTGGTCGTCGACGGAAGACGCGATCGCGTTCACGAGTCCGCACGACACCCGGATGCCCAGCCCGACCGTCTACGACATGCGCACCGGGCGGCTTGAGCGGTTGATGCCGGACGTCTGCTTCAGCGGCGACCCGGCGTTCGCTCCAGACGGACGCACGCTGGCGTTCGCGACGTACTACGACCGGGCGGAGAAGACGCCGCTCGGCATCTACGCGATGGATCGGGACGGGGGCGATCCGACGTTGCTGTTCGAGCCGCCGCCGGGCGTGACGTTCGTGTCCTCAACGTCGTGGATCGGCTATGATCCGTTGGCGGTGAAGCCGAAGAATATGGCGATGTCGGTCTGGGGATGGCTGAAAATCCTGAAATAGACCTCGAACGGTGCGGGCTGATTTCGGGCGTGTTATGGTTGGGGCGGACGATTCCACGTGCTTTGGGGAACGATTGTGACCACGATTCAGACCGTCGAGACGGCAACCGATCACCCCTACATCACGCGGAGGGAGGGGTTCGCGGGTGCAAAACCCATCATCAAAGGGACACGGCTCAAAGTCTCGTATATCGTGACCGAGTATGAACTGATGGGTTGGTCGCCGGATGAGATCGTTACCGCGCATCCGCATCTGACGCTCGCGCAAGTTCACGACGCGCTGTCGTACTATTACGATCACACCGAAGAGATTCATCGGGAGATCCGCGAGAGTGAAGAGTTCGTGAAGCGAATGGAAGAGCGTTTCTCCGGATCGGTGTTGGAGGAGAAGCGACGTGCCGCTTCGAATCTACACGGATGAGCATGTTCCGACGGTCATCGCGGATGAACTTCGCCGTCGAAATGTGAACGCGCAATCGGCGCGCGACGTCGGTAATCTGGGAATCGACGACTCGGAACAACTGGAATATGCGATTCGGGAACGCGCCGTTTTGTTCACCCACGACGATGATTTTTTGCGGCTTGCTGTTGTATGGGAACAGTCCGGTCGGGAGCATTGGGGAATCCTTTTTGCTCCGGCAACGCGGTATACAATCGGCGAACGGATTCGACGGTTGCTGGAGTACGCGGTGATGCTCAATCCAGAGGAAATGCGAAACAAAGTCGAGTATTTATGACGAATGGGAGGCGTCGTCATGTCCGTATTGAGCCAACAAGACTTCGATTTTTTTGACGAACACGGGTATGTTGTCATCAAGAACGCCGTCTCAAAGGACGACTGCGAGGCGGTCGTGGACGCGATTTGGGACTTTCTCGGCATGGATCGGGACAACCCGGACGACTGGTACCGCGAACCGCATCGTCGCGGGGGCGGGATGGTCGAACTGTACCAGCATCAGGCGTTGTGGACGAATCGGCAGAACGAGACGCTCCACGCGGCGTTTTCGCAGATACACGGCACGCACAAACTATGGGTCACGATGGACCGAGCCAACATGAAGCCACCCTCCAACCCGAAGTACCCCGAATACGGTCATCCCGGATTCATGCATTGGGATGCGGACACGTCGCAACTGCCGGTGCGGTTCGGGGTGCAGGGCGTGTTGTATCTGCGGGACACGGCGGAGGATCAAGGCGGGTTTCAGTGCATCCCCGGCATCCACAAACTGCTGACGCGGGAAGTCGATCCCGTCGCGCCCGACCTGAAGACGTTGGAAGCGACGGCGATCCCCGGCAAGCAGGGCGATTTCCTCATCTGGCATCGCGCGCTGGCGCATGGGAACGGGCATAATCGGTCGGACAAGCCGCGACTGGCGCAGTATATCTCGATGCGCCCGGCGCGGGAGGACGACGAGGAGGCGCGTCTGCGGCGGGTGGAACTGTGGCAGAAGCGTCTGTGTCAGGGCGGACGGGCGTTTCCCGGCGATCCGCGTCGGGTGGAGGAACTGCACGGGACGACGGCGGTGTTGTCGCCGCTGGGGAAGAAACTTGTTGGGGTGGACAGGTGGGAGGATGAGTCGCAGGCTGAGGCGGCAGGGTGAATTGTTGGGGGGTTTGTTTGTGAGGTGTCCGACTTCGTCGGACGGGCGACCACCCTCACCCCTAACCCCTCTCCCTCAAAGGGAGAGG
>JAQBWJ010000198.1 GCA_027625215.1 Candidatus Poribacteria bacterium | reverse complement strand
CCACCCGTCGAACGAGAACATCGTGATTGCGGCGGGCTTCACGGGGCATGGGTTCAAGTTCTGCGCGGTTGTGGGGAAGTGGCTCGCGGCGCTGGCAACCGATTCCGACCCGATGGACGACCTCTCGCCGTTTCAAATCGGGCGGTTTTTCAACGGGGTGGCAAAAACGGAGATTTAGGACAAAACGGCGCGTCGTCGTGTAAGATTTCAATCCAGAGCACGTCTAGAAGGGAAAAGCATGTCGGAACGGTTCGAGGAAAACGACCCCAGAACATATACGGCACGGATCACCGTCCGCAGTTATGAAGTGGACGGGTTCGAGCATGTCAACAACGCGATCTTCGTGAACTACCTCGAAGGCGCGCGCGGACAGTTCCTACTCGACATCGGTCTTGGGTACGCGCAATTTCGCAAGTGGAACGCCTTCCCCGTCGTGACGAAGGTGTCGTTGGAGTACTTAGCCTCCGCGCGGGTCGATGAGGAACTGCTGTTCATCATGCGGTACTCGCCGATCAAGCGAACGCAGTTTCGGATGGAGTACACGGTGCGGAACGCGGCGTCCGGCGCGGTGATCGCCGTCGGCGAGACGCATCACGCTTTCGTCGATTACGAGGGCAGATCGGTGCGTGTGCCGGAGGAGTTCCGCCTCGCGTGCGAGCAGATCCGCTGAACTACCCGCCGATCCACCCGATGTACCAGCCCAGCAATCGCTCGCCCCAAACGTAGGTGATCCACCCGCCGAGCGCGAGGAAAGGTCCGAACGGGATCGCCCCGCCCTCACTCCGCCGTTTTTGAAGAAAGAACGACCCGACAATCGCACCGATCATCGAACTGAACCCGATGGCGAGCACGATCAGTTGAAGGTCGGCGAGGAACAGCCCGATCATCCCGAAGAACTTGACATCGCCCAGACCCATCGCCTCGCGCCGCGCGACCTTGCTCCCGACGAACCGCACCGTCCACAAAATGCCGAACCCGACCGCGCCCGACATCAAACTGTGCGCCATCGGGTCGATCTCTTTCGCCACGCCCATCTTGTGACCCGCGATCAACACGGCGCAGACCGCCCCGATCCCCACCAACACATTCGGGAGGCGAAACGTCTCCCAGTCGATGACGGCGAGCGTCAGGAGCGCGATCCCGAAAACGACGCTCTTCGACGCGCCGACGCTGTACGCGCCGAACGTCCACCACGCCCACGCGAACAACGCGCCCGTCGCCAGTTCGACGAACGGGTATCGGGGTGAAATCTTGGCGGAGTAGTCGCGGCACTTGCCGCGCAGGAGGGCGTAACTGACGAGCGGGATGTTGTCGTGCCACCGAATCGACGCCCGGCAGGACGGACAGTACGACCGAGACGGCGACCAAGGACGCTCGCCCTGCGGTATCCGCGAGATGACGACGTTCAAGAAACTGCCGACGACGAGTCCGACGATCCCCCCTATGACCGCGAGCTCAACGCTGAACGGCATCGCGCGTCCACCATTGAGGGTCTTGGGTGATGGGCAGAGAAAGTTCCGCGATCCCGCCGAGACGGTAACGTTCCGGCGCGTCGGCGTTCGTCGCCGCGATGCCGACGAGTCCGCGTTCTTGATCGAACACGTACCGCCCGCCCCACGGCGTATTGAGCGCGTCCGCCTCTTCGAGGTACGGTCCGCGCCAGTTTTCGACGCCGGGATTCGTCAGGAGCGCGTTCGGGTCGGGGCAGGTTGTTCCGGTGTGATAGGCGTACCGTTGCGCGGCGTCGGAGATCGTTTCGAGGGCGAGAATCGCGTCGTCCGCATGACGCAACTCCATGAACGGCGGCACGATCAACGCGCCGAGCGCCGCCGCCACAATCACCAAAATCACGCCCTGAACCGCTTGCTTCACCCGCCGCTCTCGCTCCGATGTGTGTGCAACAGTCGTTCGAGGAGCCGCTCGGCATCGTCTCGCCGACCGCTCCGCAACAGGGAGAGTATATCAGAGTCGAGCGCGGCTTCATAGAAGCGATGGCGGGATTGTTGCGTCGGGAGTTCGACGGAGGCGCGTTCGCGGTACGTCGCCATCAAGTTCGTGAGCGCGGCGTACTCTTCGCCGAACTGCGTTTCGAGCGATTCGCGGAGGCGTCGCGCCAACGCGGGGCTGGAGCCGTCCGTCGAGACGGCGATCCGCAGCGACCCCCGTTCCACGACGGACGGCACATCGAACGCGCCGCCCTCGCCGTCGTCGGAGTCCTCGCCGTGCGCGACGTTCACCCAGATGCCTTCCGTCTTGCAGTGGGCGGCGATTTGTTCGTTGATTTCGGTAGAATCGGTCGCCGCGAAGACGAGGCGGTAGCCGCGCGCGTCGTTCGGGGACGCCTCGCGTTGAACCCAATGAAGGTCGTTGTTCGCGTGGTGTTGCGCGAGTGTTTCCGTCGCGGTGGGGGCGATCAGGGTGACGTTCGCCCCCACCGCGATCAACCGCGCGACTTTCCGCTCGGCGACGCGCCCGCCTCCCGCCACGAGGACGGGTACGCCGTTCAGTTTGAGAAAGACGGGGTACATAACGACGCCCTCTCATCCGCGCGGGTGGAAGCGTCGATGCGCGTCTTTGAGATGTTCGGGTTCGACTTTCGTGTAGAACTGCGTCGTCACCACATCGGCGTGACCGAGCATCTCCTGCAACGACCGCAAGTCCATCCCGCGTTGCAGCAGATGTGTCGCAAACGAGTGGCGCAGCGTGTGCGGCGACACGTTCCGCGCGATGCCCGCGTTCGTCACCGCCCGCTTCAACTCCGACCACACTTGTTGACGGGTCATCGGCTGCGCGCCTTTCGTCAGGAACAGCGCGTCGCCGGATTGTTCGCCCAACAGCGCGGGACGCCCCTCCTCCAACCAGCGCGTCATCGACGGCTCGATCCACTTGCCGACGGGCACGAGCCGCTGCTTGTTGCCCTTGCCGACGCAGGTCAGATAGCCCATGTCGAGATGCACGTCCGACACGCTCAAGCCCGTGAGCTCCGAGACGCGCAACCCCGTCGCGTAGAACAGTTCGAGGATCGCGCGGAGGCGTATCTGCGTCGGGGTGTCGCCGTCTTGGTCTTTCAACAGCGTTTCGACTTCATCCGGCGTCATCACTTCGGGAAGTTTCGCCCACGTCTTCATCGGTTCGATCTTGAGCGTCGGGTTTTCCTGCAACAGCCCCTCGCCGTCGAGGAACTTGTAGAAGGCGCGAAGGCAGTAGAGTCGGCGGCTGATCGTCTTCGGACTGAGCCGCTTTTTTCGCATCGTGTTGAGGTGTTCGGCGAGGTCGGGGTAGGTCGCGTTCGTGAACGACGCGCGGTTGCGTTCGCGGAGCGTGATGGCGCACTGGGTCAGGTCGCGTCGATAGTTCGTCTTCGTGTGGTCGGCGAGCCCGCGTTCCACGCTGAGCCAGTCGATGAACTGTTCGATTTCGAGCGAAAAGTCGTCCGTTTCAGGCATCAGGGGAAACCCCACCTCTTCAAAACAGTCGTGATGAATCCAGCAAGATCGTGACAGGTCCGTCGTTCACGAGCGACACGTCCATGTGCGCTTGAAACACGCCCCGTTCGACGTGGACGCCGCGCTCCGTCAGGTTCGCGCAAAACGACTCGTAGAGGGCGACGGCGGCGTCGGGCTTGGCGGCTTCCGTGAACGACGGGCGGCGTCCGCGACGGCAATCGCCGTACAGCGTGAACTGCGAGACGACCAATGCTTCCCCGCCGATGTCCAACAGCGAGCGGTTCATGCGCGACTCGTCGTCCGGGAAGATGCGGAGGTTGGCGATCTTGTCGCTGAGGTAGGCGACATCCTCGTCCGTATCGCCCTCCGCGACGCCGAGCAGCACAAGCGCCCCGACGCCGATCTCTCCGACGATTGCGTCCTCCACCGTCACCGATGCGCGCGAGACGCGCTGAACGACCGCCCTCATGAAACGTGTGTCCTAAAAAAATCGGCTCATGTAGCGTCAAAGGTGTCATCGTGGCTAACCACAAAGTGTCATTCTGAGGCTACTGCCGAAGAATCCCGAAGACCATCGACGTCAGCCGTTCCGGGATTCTTCCCCGCGTTGCGCCATCCCCTTCGGGGATCGTTCAGAATGACAAGATTTACTTACCCCTTCACCTCTGAGGCTACATGAGCCAAAAAATCAACGCCTCGTTGTTCGATGCGGTTGCCCATAAATCGTTTGAAATGACGGATGGCGGGGGGCGTAGACCTTGCAATTGCATTTGCTGACCAACTGAACGACACGTTAAGAAATCATCCCCATACCCTGCCACACCCGCGCGCGGACGGTGCGCGTTTCATCAGGCGGGGGGACTCGCTGAGAACAGCGGGTACGGTGTCGCAAGTCAGATGCGACCGATGGCGACGTTGGCGGGGAACCGCAGTTCGATGATCGCCATGTTGAGCGCGTCGTCCCATTCCGCTTTGAACAGCATCGACTCGCGCGGGAAGATTTTGTAGTGTCGCAGAAACGGCGCGGCGTAGACGCTGATCCCCGTCCGACGCACTTTCATTTGCAACGCGCCGTCGTCGGTCTCATTCTTGGTAGGCATGATGCCGACGCGCTTCCGTTCGCGGTCGTAAAACAGCACGATGTAGCCGTAGCGGTTCAGTTCGAACTCCTTGACGGCTTTCATGCTGAACGAGACATAGCCTTCCGGTGTCAGCGTTACGGTGGGGTAACTCAGTATCCCTTTACCCGTATCGTCGCCAAACCGTTCAAACGCCATTCGGATACCCCGCGATCCTGATTTCGTGCCGTCGTTTCTCGCATCGACTTCCGGTCAATCGGGCGCGAGATCAACGCCCCCTCGCTTCGCAATCCGATGCGATTATACATCGTTTGAAGCGTATATTGAAAGAGTGCCCGCGCTCGCATCCCTCTCGCGTTGTCGCCGTTGCTCAACTTAAAGAATAACCCACGCTGAACAGAATACAACCGTCGTACCCAAGATGTGAACCGTTGGGGCGAGTTTGACCGATTTTGCCGCCGCGTGGTACACTCCCTCACGAACGTTGTCCAGCCCCGGAATCCTCGCCGCCTCCCCAAGGAGCCTGACCGTTGTCCTCAACCGACGCACGCGATATTGAGTTTTTCGCCGATGTTCGCGCCCGACTGCTGAAAGAGCTCCGCAAAACGATTGTCGGGCAGGAGGAGGTCATCAACGACCTGCTCATTGCGTTGGTGTCGCGGGGACACTGCCTGCTGGTCGGCGTGCCGGGACTGGCGAAGACCCTGTTGATCAGCACGCTCGCCGACGCGCTCGACCTCGAGTTCAACCGCATCCAGTTCACCCCCGACCTGATGCCCACCGACATCATCGGCACCGACATCATTCAAGACGACCCCCAAACCGGCAAACGACTGTTCGAGTTCATCAAAGGTCCGATCTTTGCGAACGTCGTTCTGGCGGACGAGATCAACCGAACGCCCCCGAAGACGCAAGCCGCGCTGCTCCAAGCGATGCAGGAGCGAAAGATCACGGCGGGCGGAAGGACGTACCCGTTGCCCCCGCCGTTCTTCGT
>JAQBWJ010000197.1 GCA_027625215.1 Candidatus Poribacteria bacterium | reverse complement strand
CCGTCATCGTGGAAATCTACGAAGACCCGAACTTCACGGGTCGCCGAGCCACCGCCCTGAGAGACGTGGCGAACACGCACACCAAGTTCGGCATGGTGGACACGATCAGTTCCGTCCGCGTGTGGAAAGGTCCCGACTTCCCGCCCGGCGGCGCGATGGTGCGCCTGTTTGAGAACATCGACTTCGGCGGACCCTACTTTGAAATCCCGCTGACGACCGCGACGCAAAAGAAGGAAATCCCCGAACTGTCGATGTTTCAGATGGTCGGCGGAGAGTACGCGTCTTCGTTCGGCGATTCCATCTCGTCCATTCAGATCGAAGGGTGGGCGTCGTCCGGCGAGTTTGTTGAAGAAGTGTTTTTCGATGAGTTCGGTGACGCGCAAATGCGTCCGACGTGGCGATGGGTCGCGCCGACGGGCGGCAACGTCTGGTCGGGGCAGCAGGGGTACTTGGAGTTGCGCGTCGAACCGGGACGCGACTTGTGGCACGGCAACCCGCCGGGTCAGGGCGGCAACATGGACGCGCCGCGCCTCGTGATGGACATGCACGGCGACTTCGCCATCGAAACGCGGCTGCCCGTCACCCCGCAACTGAAAGAGCACGGCGGCATCCTCGTTTGGAAGCACCCGGGACGGTTCCTGCGGTTGGAGAAGACCTCCGGCGCGCACGGATTCGCGGGAGCGGTGCGGTTCGAGCAGCACCTCGACCGTGTGTTCTCGCTGGTGGGACGCGGTCCCGACGAACTGATCAACACGCGACACCTTTACCTGCGATTGGAGCGGCGCGTCAATCAGTTCACCGGATTTGCGAGCGCGGACGGACGCAACTGGGTGAACTGCGGCACGTCCACGATGGCGATGGGCGATCCGGTGAATATCGGGCTGCACGCGCTCGCGCCGGGCAATATCCCGCCGACGATCACGCGGTTCGACTATTTCCGCATCTGGGCGCGTCGCGGCGAAGGGATGGCGTTGGGGCTGTCGCCGAACGTCTCCGGCATCCAACGACCGATGACGGACACGCAACGACTGTTGATGATGCGCCGTTTCATGCGGTCATAAAACGTCACGATGGGTGATTTGCTGGGACAACGCTCGCGCGCCGGTAAGCCGTGGGCGACCAGCCGGTCGCCCCTACCCAAGTAACGAAATGCCATGCCGTCGAACCCGCGATTAATTGTCGAACTGTTCCGCGACAAGTACTTTCTGGGCACCCGCCAAACGGTTGTCGAGCCGATTGAGAACATGGCGTCCATCGGGATGAACGACGTGGTATCTTCCATGAAGATTTATCACGGACCCGGTTCGATGGTGTCCCCGAACCAGCGGGCGCTGTTCTATGAGGGCGCCAACTTCAGCGGGCGACGGATGGTGCTGTCTCCCGGCTACTACCCCGACATTCACGCGATCCCCTACAACTTCGGCGACATGATCGCCTCCTTGTCCTTCTCGCCTTCCGCGCCGCTGACCGCCCCGCAGTACGGGTGGATTCCGCTCGTTGTCGAAGTTTTCCAAGACCTGAACTACAAAGGACGCATGGGCACGCTCCTGCGCGACGTCAGTTACTTCGGCGAGATCGGGCTGAACGACTCGATTTCGTCGTTGCGAGTCACGCGCGGACCGAATTTTCCCTACTCCGGCTGCCGCGTCATCTTCTACCAACACCCGGACTACGAAGGGCGCGAACTGATCGTCCCGCTGACGATGCGCGACTTCACCGTTGAAATCCCGAACCTGCACGAGCACCCGCAGCATTTCGGCGACATCATCAGTTCGTGCAAGATACTGCCGACGGGATCGTTCAACGTGCTGATCGTCGAGGGCGACCGCCGGACGCGCGAAGTCGGGATGCTCGGCGATTTTGCGACCCACGAAGGCAACAAGTTCGAGTTCACCCACATCAAGATCAACCGCAACCTCGACAACTACGGCTCGTCCGACGCGACCGACTTCACGACGATCATCCCGCGACTGTCGGAGTTCGACATCATCTGGTTCACTTGGAACGCGGCGGGTCACGATTACGAGTATTTCTTCAAGCCGAACGAAGAACGCGCGATCAAGGACTGGGTGAAGGAAGGCGGCGTCTTGTGGGCGTCCGCGATGGACAACCTCATCATCGCGGAGGGCGAGGAACGCGGCAACTGGCGGGGCGATTGGCTCCCCGTCGAGCGGCATCCGGCGCGGGTCGTGAACTCGACGGACGTGAAGATTTGGATGACGCGCGAGGGGCGCAAAACGGGACTGTTCACATGGCCCCAAAAAATCGACTTGACGGGCATCGAGACGGACGACCATTGGGTGACGACCGACCCGTCCTACACAATCCTCGCGCGACGCGACGACAATCAGGAACCCGTCGCGGCGGAACTGCCTTGGGGGGCGGGGAAATACGTGCTGTTCGCCATCGACACGCGCAGCGACGACGCGGCGGAACGCGCAAAGCACGTCATTGGCAACGCGCTCTGCTACTTGTCGCGTGGGCGAGTTCGCCGAGACAACCGATGCGGAGCCGTCAACGACGAGCAGGATAGTGGATGAGAAGTGAGGAGTGAGAAAAGAGGAGTGAGAGCCGGAGTCTTCAGCCCGCGCTCGACGGTTGAATCGAACATAAACGGTCGGAAAACGATCTGAACGCCCGTATCCGATCCGGGCTCACTCCTCACTTCTCGTTTCTCACTTCTGAACAGGTGAACAGGCTACGGGCGCACTAATCGGAGGGGAAGTTCGGATATGCGATTCGAGTACGCCAAGTGGACGGAAATCGCCCTGAACGGCGACCCCTTCCCGCGAGAGGACGCTTACGCCATCCTCACCGACCGCGACATCGACCTGTTGCAACTCGCGGCGGCGGCGGGCGACGTGCGGATCGCGCGATTCGGGCGCAAGGTGCAGGTGCATCAGATCAACAACATCAAGAACGGTCTGTGTCCCGAAGATTGCGGGTACTGCGGGCAGTCGAAGGTGTCGGACGCGCCTGTGAGACGGTATCCGACGAAGACGGAAGACGAGATCGTCCGCGAGGCGCATGAGGCGAAGTCGCAGGGCGTTTATCGGTACTGCATGGTGGCGAGCGGTCGCGGTCCGACGAAGCGCGAGGCGGACGCGCTTGTCCACACACTTGAACGCATCCGCGAAGAAGTCGGGATTCACACCTGCCTGTCCGTCGGGTTGGTGGATGACGAGACGGCGCAACGCTTCAAAGACGCGGGGCTGAACCGCCTCAACCACAACCTGAACACGAGCGCGCGACATAGCCCCAAGATCGTTTCGACCCATACGTACGACGACCGGATCAACACGCTCAAAGCGGCGACGGGCGGGGGTCTGGAAGTGTGCAGCGGGATGATCTGCGGCATGGGCGAAACGGACGACGATATTCTCGATGTGGCGTATGCGCTGAGAGGTTTCGAGGCTCCGTCGATCCCCGTCAACTTCCTCGTTCCCATCGAAGGCAACCCGGTATACGACTTCCACCAACTGACGCCGGAGCGGTGCGTGCGGATTTTGTGCGCGTTCCGATTCATCAACCCGACGGCGGAAATACGGATCGGCGGCGGGCGCGAGGGGCATCTGCGTGGGCTGCAGTCGCTGGCGTTGTATCCGGCGAACTCGCTGTTTGTGGAGGGGTATCTCGTCAGTCGCGGCGACGCGAAGCGCAAGGCGTACCGCATGATCGAGGACGCGGGTTTCGAGGTGGACGGCGTGTGGGATCGGGATGAGATCGAACGCGGGTTTGAGTTGGACGACAACCCAAGCGTCCTCAACCCCAAGACGACATTGCTTCAGATTGAGCGCGGAGAGGATTGAGGGGTCCGAAGCCCCCTTCCGCCCGCGCAAATGGGAAGGGGAAGGCTAAGTACATTGCGTTTGGTGAGAACTCGGACTATCGTATTTGGCGTGCTCCCGATTTTAACGGCGCAGGCTGGCGTGTTTAGGAGAATCAGGCGATGCGGTTAATCGTCGCCATAGCGGTGGTCATCATCGCGGCAGCGATTGGGGTGATGCTGGGGTTGCAGATTCCCGGCTACACGAACCTCTCCACAACGATGCAGTACGTCGCGCAGACGGCGGCGTTCATCCTGCTTCCCGTCATCGCGTTCGTCGCAGCGGTTTACCGCTACCGCAAGCCCCGCGCCGACCAAGCCCTCGTCCGAACCGGGGGTCGTCAGGCGAAAATCTCGATAACGGGCGGTTTGTGGTTGAACACGATCATCCACGAAGTCCGCGAAATCTTCCTCGACACGGTGCGGCTGGACATCATCCGTGAAGGTCCCGACGCGCTCATCACCTTCGATTTCCTTCGAGCCGATATTGAAGCGGCGTTCTTCATCCGTGTGGAGCCGCAGGAAGACCGTATTCTACGCGCCGCCCAAAGTCTCGGCGAACGCACGATGACGGCGGAAGAGCTCACCGAGCTCCTTGAATCGAAACTGGAAGGCGCGTTGCGTACCGTCGCCGCCGAAAAGGAGCTCAAAGACCTTCTACAGAAGCGGTCTGAGTTTGCGGAAGCGGTGCAAATGACCATCGCCGCCGACTTGGAGGAGAACGGGCTGACGCTTGAAACGGTGTCGCTGATTCGGGTTGACCAAGCGCCGCTCGAAGCGATGAACCCGAACAACCAGTTCGACGCGCAAGGTATCAAGAAGATCACCGAGATCACGCAGTCGATGCGGCGCGACACGGAACGGATCAAACTTGAGACGGATGTGAAGATCACCGAGATCACCGTCAACACGAAAAGCGAAAAACTCCGCCTGAACCAAGAGCTCGCCTGGGCGGAGGCGGACCAGATGAAGAACATCGCCACGTACTCCGCCGAGCGCGAAGCGGACACGTTGACGTTCCAGTACGAGCAGGACCAGCGGATTCAGGAAATCGAGTATGCGACCAAGTTGGAGATCGAACGCGCGAAGATCGCTCAGGAGCAGGGCGTTCAGGAGCGGGAGATCGAGAAACTGTTGGGCGTCGAGATGGCGCGGATCGCTCAGGAGCAGTTGACGCAGGAACGGGAGATCGAGAAGAACTTGCACGTCGAAGTGGCTCAGATCGACCAGTCGCGTCAGGTGCAGGAAGCCGAGATTGAGCGGATGCTGCGCGTCGAAACGGCGCGGCTGTCTCAGGAGCAGACGGTACAGGAACGCGAAATCGAGCGGGACTTGGGCGTCGAAGTCGCTCAGATCGCGCAACAGGAAGCGGTCCAGGTGCGCGATGTCGAACGCACGTTGGCGATAGAGACGTCTCGTATCGATCAAGAACGTGTCGTCCAGATGCGCGATATCGAGAAGAACCTGATTGTCGAGACCGCGCAAATCGACCAGACGCGGCAGGTGCAGGAAGCCGAGATCGAGCGGACGTTGCGGGTCGAAACGGCGAAGATCGCGCAGGAGCAGTCGGTCAAAGAGCGCGATATCGAGCGTGAGTTGGGCGTGCAGGTCGCGCAACTGTCGCAGCAAGAGGCGGTGCAAATCCGCGATATTGAGCGGACGCTGGCGACGGAGAGTTCTCGAATCGACCAAGAGCGTGTTGTCCAGATGCGCGA
>JAQBWJ010000196.1 GCA_027625215.1 Candidatus Poribacteria bacterium | reverse complement strand
ACGATGTTAGCGCACGAACCCCCGTTCGACAACCCGCCGCGTCGTCGCTTGTCGGGGTTGAGCGAATCAACTGCCTCGTCTTTGGGGAACAAGTGATGGTACACGCGACATCGACGTCGGAGTGACGGTCGGCGTTCGCAACGCGTGAGGCAAAGGCGGCATCTTGCCCCGATTGACGCGCTTTTCTATACTACGCGCGTGCCAAGATTGAAACGACTTGAAGTGACGACGCATTTTCGCGCTCGGACAGTGCCCGACGCCCGCATCAAAAAACAGTCAATCGATTCCGACCGATATACAAAGACCGCAGCAGTGAGGGAACACGACAATGGGTCAACCGACAATGGCGATGATCGGCATGGCGGTAATGGGCAGCAACTTCGCCCAAAACTTCGCCGATAACGGCTACGATATCGCCCTGTTCAACCGCACCGACGCCCGCACCAAAGAAGCCTACGACTTGGTCCCGGACGACGCGAAACACAAGCCGTTCCTTCACCCCATCTACGGCGAGATCGAAGAACTCGTGAGGGTCGTCGGCAAGGCGGGAACGTACTTCATCATGGTGCAGGCGGGCGCGACGAACGCCGTGCTCGACCAACTCGTTCCGCTGCTGGATAAAAACGCCGTCGTCGTCAACTGCGCGAACGAGAACTGGGTCGTCACCGAACAGATGTACGAAGCGTACGGCGACAAGGTGAACTTCTTCGGGATGGGCGTCTCCGGCGGCGAAGAAGGGGCGCGATTCGGTCCGTCGATGATGCCGGGCGGCACGTCGCGCGAAGTGTACGACGCGCGCCTCAAGGGACCGCTGAACGCGGTCGCCGCAAAAGCGGAAGAGGATGGCGCGCCCTGCGTCTCGTACATCGGGAACAAGGCGGCGGGTCACTACGTCAAGATGGTGCACAACGGCATCGAGTACGGCGACATGGAACTGATCGCCGAGGCGTACGACCTGATGCGTAAAGGTTTGGGCATGTCCGCCCTCGAAATCGGCGAGGTGTTCCACAAGTGGAATGAAGGGGTGTTGCGCTCCTACCTCATCGAGATCACGGACGAGGTGCTCCACCAGAAAGACCCGTCCGGCAAGGGGCAGTTGGTCGATTTCATCCTCGACCGCGCCGCGATGAAAGGCACCGGGACGTGGACGATTGTCTCCTCGTTGGAGTTGGAGTCGGGCGTGTACCCGCTCCCGACGATCTACGCCGCCGTCGAAACGCGCGCCATCTCCTCGATGCGCGAGCAGCGCGTGGCGATGTCCAAGATCATTTCGCTCCCGTCGAAAAAGATCGACGTGGACAAAAAGGCGTTCATCGCCGATCTCGAAAAGGCGTTGTTGGTCGCCAAGATCGCCTCGTACACGCAGGGTATCGGGCTGATGCAGGAAGCGGAGAAACTGCACGACTTCGGCGGGCTGGACATCGGCGAGATCGCCCGCATCTGGCGCGCCGGGTGCATCATTCGCGCGCAATTCTTGGGTGAAATCACGAACGCCTACAAAAAAGACCCGCACCTGCTCAATCTGATGGCGGCTCCGACCTTCCAGAAGATGATCCAGGACGGGTTTGCGAGCCTCGAACGTGTCTGCGTCGAAGCGACGAAGGCGCGCGTTCCGGTCATGGCGCTCGACGTGTCCAAAGACTTCATCCTGCAACTCGTCAGCGACGCGCTCCCGATGAACATGACGCAGGGTCAGCGCGACTACTTCGGCGCGCACACCTACGAGCGCACCGACCGCGCGGGCAAGTGGCACACCCAATGGCAAGTCGAAGGCAAGCCGGAAGTCAAAATATAACAGAAACCTCCTCCCCCCTGAGGGCGGAGGATTGAGGTGGGGGTTTGCTGCGTCACGAGTCGTACGAAACCCCCCATCCTAACCTTCCCCCTTAGGTGGAAGGGATGATTTGTGGCTCTGCAACGGTGAACGATGGAGATTTCAGACATGCGACGTGTCGAACGACACTATGTAACCGCGTTTGACGACTTCCAACCTTCCGGCTCCAAAGTCGGCGACCGACGGATCGCGTTCGGCATCGACCTCGACGGCTGCGTCGACATGGGCATGGAGAAGCACCTGCTCGCGTTCGGCGTGGCGACGATGATCCACTACAGCTGTCAGCCGATTCAATCGATGGCGATGAAGGCGTGGATGTACGTCAACTTCTACTCGCTGGATCGCGGGACGAGTCGATTCATCGCGCTCTACAAGTGGGGCGAGATCGTGGCGAACTCGAAGGCGGCGAAGGCGTTGGGGCTGCCCGTGCCGACGTTCAAGTACCTGCGCGGCTGGTGCGACGTGGCGAAGGCGTTTTCGCCGGGCGCGTTGAAGGAGTACATCGACGGCGGCGACTTCTCGGCGATCACCAAAGGCGGCGGCAACGCGAACGACGCCCGCGCGGAACTCGAAAGCGTCCTCGAATGGTCGGACAAGGTGAACGATCTGGTCGATGACGCGACGGCGAACATGAACGCCTTCCCGAACGCCGTCAAGATGCTCCGCGACGCCTACTCGCGCGGCTGCGACTGCTGCATCGTCTCCGGCACACCGGAAGACCACATCGTCAAGATGGTCGAAAACTACGGGATCGACGGATGTCTTGAAGGGCTGTGGGGTCAGGAGGCGGGCAAGAAGCAGCACGCGCTCGTGACGATGATGGTCGGACCCATCAGCGCGAAGGAGATCGACGCCGCGATCAAAGACAAGAAGCCGCTCCTTGACACCCGCGCGGCGAACTACGACGCCCTCGTGATGGTTGGCGACGCCCCCAAAGACAACGAAGAACGTGAAAAGGCGAACCTCGCGCTCTCCGGGCAAAAAGACACCCCCATCGGGATGCACTTGATCCCCGTCGAAGGTGAAAACGATTCGTGGGAAACGCTGCACGCGAACCTCGACAAGATCATTGCCGGAACGTGGTCGAAGGAGGACGAGCGGGCGCAGATCGACGCGGGGTTGGCGAATCTCAGCGTCGAGTGGGTGGAATCGCCCGTCTACGCCTTCAAGCGCAAATCGTGATGGAGTTGTGCGGCGCATGGGGATGGTCAACCCCTCTCGGTTCGATACGTCCGCGCTCATTGACGCGCTCGACGCGAAACGCCGCGACCGCGAGTTATCGTGGCGAACCGTCGCCGTCGAAATGGGCGGCATCGCTCCGGCGACGCTGACGCGCGCAAAAGACGGCGGCGTGATGGAGTCGGACGGCGTTCTGGGAATGTGCCGTTGGTTGGGGCGACCGCCGGAGTGGTTCTCCCTGACGAACCGTCATCTCGCGGGCGACGCATGGACAACCGAACCACCCGAATCCGGGCATCTCCGCGTCCATACGCGCGCGCTCTACGACGCCGTGAACGAACGCCGTCAAGTCGGCGGGCAGACATGGAAGCAGGTCGCCGCCGAGATCGGCGTCGGCGAATCGCAGGTGACGAACCTGTCCAAAGGCGGCAGAATCGGTATCCATCAGTTGATGGCGGTATTGCTGTACCTCGAACGCAACGTTGAAAGTTGTCTCCGCATCGCGGACCGTTAAGAAAGTTCAGACCTCCCCGCAACGGAAAGAAGCCATGAGCAACGTCGTTAAATACACGAACATCAAGTCCAAAGACTCCTGCCGTTATGACGGCGTCGCGCTCGGCGAGGTGATGCTGCGGATCGACCCGCGCGACATCCCGACGGCGCGCGTCCGCGACAGCGTCCGGTTCTCGCAAGGCGGCGGCGAAACGAACGTCGCCTGCGGACTCGCCTACACCTTCGGACTCCGCACCGCCGCGTTGACCGCGCTCGTCGCCGATCCCGTCGGTGAGAACATCCGCAATCAGATGCGCGAGATGGGCGTCGATACCTCTCACATCATCTGGTGGAACACGAAGAACGACGGCTCGAAGTACTCGACGGACGGCAAGGGCTCGCTCCACAACGGCGTGAACTTCACCTACAACGGCGCGGGCGTCCTCCCTTCCGACACGACGTACTACCGCGCCAACTCCCCCGCGACGCGCCTCCAACCCGGCGACTTCGACTGGGATACCCTCTTCGGCAACGACGGCGCGCGCGTCTTCAACACGGGCGGCATCATGACGTTGATCGGTCCCAAGACCGCCGACCTCGCCATCGAAGCGGCGCGAAAAGCGGCGGAACACGGCACGTTCGTCGCCGCCGACTTGAACTACCGCTCGAAGGTGGAACCCAACAAGAATCGCGCCCGCGAGATCAACCAGAAGATCGCCCCGTACTTGGGGTTGCTCGTCGGCAACGACTCCGACATGGACGACGCATTCGGCTATGCGACCGATGTCGATCACTCTGCGCCGTTCGATGAATGGCTCGACGCTTACAAGGAAACCGTCGTCCGCGTCGCCAACGACTTCCCCAACATGAGCCTTATCGGGACGCAGTGGCGCGGCGCGCACAATGCCGACCTGATCGGTTGGGCGGCGGCGCTCTACGATACGGCGAACAAAACGTGGCACGTCGCGCCCGTCCGCGATAACATCCCCATCCGCGACCGCACGGGCGGCGGCGACTCGTTCGCGTCGGGCGTGCTAGGCGCGTTGCTGCATGGCAAAGACCTCGACACGGCGGTCAACTGGGGCGCGGCGCACGGCATCCTCGTCCAAGAGACGCCGGGCGATGTCACGATGGTCACGCAGCCGATCATCGAAGCAGAAGTGAAACGCGCGTTGGCTGGCGGCGGCGTGAAGGCGACACGTTGAGCCGGAGTTCCCACCGCTGCAATGCTGTTGGTGCGCTATGAGACAGCCGATCATCCCCGACCGTTTGGCGGAAACATGCCGTCACGCGCCGGAGACGCGCGAGTGGTTGGACAATCTGTCCGGCGTCATCGACACGCTTGCGGAGCGATGGGAGCTCTCAATCGACCATCCTTTCGTTGCGGAAGCGAGTTGTTCTTGGGTGGCTCCCTGCGCGAGACGGGACGGATCGCGCGCGGTTGTCAAAATCGGGATGCCGCACATGGAGGCGCGCGACGAGGTTCATGCGTTGCGGTTCTGGTCGGGAGAAGGTGCCGTTCTCATGCTGGATGCGGACGAGTCGCTCAACGCAATGTTGCTGGAACGATGCGAACCCGGCACGGCGCTGCGAGACGTTTCCGAACCGGAACAGGATCGCGTCATTGCCGGACTGCTGCGACGTCTTTGGCGCGTGCCGACCCAGCCTCACCCGTTTCGCCATCTGTCCGAAATGACGGCGCACTGGCGCAACGACGCGCTCGAGTTCTCGGATCGCTGGACGGACGCGGGTCTGACGCGCGAGGGGCTTCGACTATTTCGAGAGTTGCACGACAGCGCGCCGAAGAACATCCTGCTGGCGACGGACCTTCACGCGGGAAACGTGTTGCGTTCGCAACGTGAGCCGTGGTTGGTCATCGACCCGAAGCCGTTTATTGGTGACCCCGCGTACGACGCGACGCAGCATTTGTTGGACTGCGACGAGCGTTTGCGCTCCGATCCGCTCGGCACGATCCGGCGTTTCGCCGACCTGCTCGAAGTGGACGACGAGCGCGTGCGCCTGTGGTTGTTCGCGCGAGTGGCGGTTGAGTCATGTTGCGATATTCACGAACCGAGTTCGATGGCGCGTCGTATTATCTA
>JAQBWJ010000195.1 GCA_027625215.1 Candidatus Poribacteria bacterium | reverse complement strand
ACCGCACGCGGCGCGACGGGCGGCGGAAGCGCGTCGTCAAACAGTCACCCCGAACCCCATCCCGCAGGAAGCGGCGGGCGGCGGTTCGTAACATTACCTTCCCCCTTCTCGTGACGTCAGTCGGGATGGAAAAACGTCCAAAATGATCGTTCGACGTTATCATGGCAGGACTCAGGAAGAAGCGACCGCCGCCGCCCGTCAGGAGATGGGGGTGGATGTCGTGATCTTGATGGCGAAACAGGTGCCCGGCGGCGGCGTTGAAGTCGTTGCGGCAGCCTCGCCGAGTTCATCGACGGATGACGCGACCGATTTCCTGCCGCCTCGCCGACCGTCCACGCAGCAGACAACGCGCCGCTCGACTCCGCAGTACGACGAATCCGAGTCGCGTTCCGCGCAAACGCCCGCGCGCAAACGTCCGGCGGATGACAACCCCTCCGAGTGGATGTCCCGCATTCGGAAAGAGTTGGCGCGCGACGCTTACGGCTCAGGCGCGTCTTCATCCAGCCCCGCGACGAAGAAACCGTCGGCTCAATCCGCGCCCGCGAAACGTCTGCCCGCGCCGCAATCCCAGCCGCAGGAAGAGCCTGTTCAACGTCCGGCGCGTCAGGCGCACGCGCAACTGTCGTCCGTGACGCACCTGCTCCGCGAGGCGTTACGCACGCAGGAGGTGGACGACGCGCTGCTCGAAGCGATGCTCGCCAACGCGCGCCAAGATACCGCCACCCCGACGGATAACGAACGCAACGCCGCCCGCATCGTGCTGAACAAGGCGATGCAGTCGTTCGTCCAAACGTCGCCGCTTTCGGAAGAGCCGAAGGGCGAATCGCGCGTGATCGCGTTCATCGGACCGACGGGCGTCGGCAAGACGACGACGGCGGCGAAGGTCGCGGCGCACTTCAAACTGCGGCAGAAACGCGAAGTCGTGCTGATCTCGGCGGACGCCTATCGGATCGGCGCGGCGGCGCAGTTGAAAGGGTACGCGAACGTGCTCGGCGTGCCGTTCGAGGCGGTGATGACACCCGTCGATCTGGAGCGCGCGATTCGCAAGCACGGCAACGGCGCGACGATCCTGCTCGACACGCCCGGACGCAGCCCGCGCAACCGCAAAGAGCTCCAAGAGCTCTCGATGCTGTTGGGGCTGGCGAACCCGGCGGAAACGCATCTCGTCGTCGCCTCGACGACCCGCCGCAACGACCTGTTCGAGATCGCCAGCGGTTTCTACGACCTGAACCCCGACCGCATCCTGTTCACCAAATTGGATGAGAGCGCGACGTTCGGCAACATCCTCAACTTCACGCACCATCTTCGTCTGCCGCTGTCCTATTTCACGACGGGACAGACCGTGCCGGACGCCTTCGAGACGGTCACGCTCGACCGGATCGCGGAACTGCTGCTCAAACAACGCCGCCCGTTCTACGTTTGATCGCGCCATCCTTCATGACAACAACGCCATTCAATTCCACCGCGCTCCGCCTGTTTCTGACGGTGTGGGTCGGGCTCACGGGAGCGACGGCGCGCGCCGCGTCGGGCGAACTGCTTGATTTTCAGATCGACCCGTTCGGCAACCCCCCGAAGGTGCAGTTCGAGTTCTCGACGCATGTGCCGATGTTGAAAAAGGACGAGACGAACGGCGGACGCGCCACCCTCGTCATCGAGTGCCCGGACACGACGCACGACGCCGCGCCCGTTCACCGAGAGTTCCCGGATTCCTACCCGATGCGCGAGATAACGGTCCGCGAGGTGTCGGGCGCGTCGGGGCAGTCCCTCTTTATCCGCGTGACGCCGAGCGTCGGGTGGACGACGAAGATCGTCCGCGCGTCCGATTCGCGCTATGCGTCCGTCACGTTTCTTCGGGTCGATGAGGCGGGTGTGAACGCGACGAGCATCGAATCGTCTCCGACCGCGCCGACCGAGTACCTCCCGACTCGACAGGCGACGGCGAAGGACGACCCCGTTCAAAACCCGTTCATTCGTGGACTTCAAGCGGCGGGCGGGATGATCGTCATCTTCGGGACGCTCGCGCTGTGCGTGTACGGCGGGATGCGGCTTTGGGAGATGATGAAGCGTCGCCGCCAACGGAAACTTCGCCCCGAACCCGTGTCGCGGACGCAGATGAGCCGATTGTTCGAGGAGTCGGAGGAGTTGATGGAGCGGTTTCAGTCGCAGTCGTCTCAGCAGATGCGACGCGCGACCGAGCGGCAGCAGGCGTTCATGCAGGCGGTACAGGGCGATATGAAGCGCATCCGCGAAGGGTTGCACGACATCGTCACCGAGTTTGAGCGGGCGACGAACTTGGTCGCCGTGTCGCCTGAGGAGCCGCTCGAGGCGAGCGAGCCTCGCCCCGTTTCCCGCCGCCCGACACGGGACTACGCGCCACAGGACGACGAGACAGGCGTCGAAGCCGCGCGCTCAGAGGGAACGGATCGGATGCCGCTGAACGAGTGGGTCGCGCGCGTCTCCAACCGCTTGAGGGAGGATGACGAACCGACCGTGGCGAGCCCGCTCTCCGGTCTCGACCGTTACGACGCGCCGCCTCAACGCGCGTTCGCCCCGTCAACCGCCGACCGAGACGCGCCGGACTCCGACGACTACGCGCAGGCGCGGCAGATGCTCCGCGCGGGACGACCGCCCATCGAAGTGGCGCGGGCGACGGGGGTCAGCCTCGCCGAGATCGAGTTGTTGTCGCAGATCGACCGCCTGAACGACGACGAGACGCAATGAATTATCGTGGCTTGGGGTTGAAACGCAAACACGGCGCGACAGGGTTGATGCTGTCGCGCCGTGTTTTCAGTGTTTCGATCTGATCGACGTTGATCGGCTTAGCGGGTCTTCAGGGAAGCCCACGTCGTCGCCGCTTTGCCTTCGGGTTCGACGGCGGTCGGCGTGTTGCCCGGCACGTAGGTGCCTTCGTACCAACGGACATTGTCGATCCAGAAGTCCACATCGTTTTCGGCGATGTGCATCGTCAGGGACGCGGGCGTGACCAAAGAGGGCGCGCTGAACTCGACGTGGTATTCCGCCCAATCGGTTCCGATTGCGGTCATCGCTTCGCCGAACCCCGACCAAGGGTCGACGGCGAGTTCCGGCTTGAAGTTGATGTTTTTCGCGGATTCCGCCTTCACGAACGCCGCCCACGTATATGTGGTACCCGCCGCGAACTGGATGTTCGCGTTGTATTGGAACCCGGAATCCCAGAAGTTCGCGCCCGCTGTATCGACGGTCACTTTCGCGCTCGCCGCTCCGTCGAACGCGCCGTCCGTCGCCAGCGACACGGTTGCCGCGCCGTACGTGACGAACGGGTCGGTCGAACCGCCTTCAAAGTCGCCGTTGGTGACGAGATTGGTTTGCGCCACCGCGATGCCAACGGAGAGACCCATTGCCAACACGGTCGATAGTCCGTATTTCAGCATGAAACCGTACCCCTTATCTGAATGATCGTTTATCCCGCGTTCAGCGGGCTTTGAGACTGCCCCACGTCGTGGCGGCTTTGCCTTCCGGCTCGACCGCTTGGGCTCCCGTATCGTCGAACGGAACGTATTCGCCCTCGTACCAGCGAACGTCGTCCATGTACAGCGTGGATTTGCCGAACTGAACGTGCAGCGTCAGCGACGCGGGCACGACAGCGACGCCAGCCGTCCATGTCGTCACGAACTCTTGGTACTCGTCGGTGACATCCACCTGACGCTCGCCGTACGCGACCCATGGGTCAACGCCGAGTTCGGGTTTGATGTTGATCCTGACGGGCGGATCCGCCTTCATGAAGAACGCCCAAGTGTACTCGACGCCCTTTTCGAATATGACATCCGGCTGTCTGTTGTATTGAATCCCTGCGTCCCAGAAGTTCGCGCCGGGACCCGGAATGTCGGCGGTCAAGGCATCGGAGCCCGTGTGAGCGTCCGCTTTTTGTTTGGTGAGCGCCAACGTGACGGGTCCGTAACTGACGAACGGCGCGTATCCACCGTTTTCAAAGTCGCCGTTCTCAACTAGGTTCACAATATCGTCTGCCGCGTATGCGGTAACGACGGAAATGAACGTCGCCATCAGGACGGCGAGCACATTCCTGATGCGGGTTGTTCGCATCGTTAGTCTCCTTAGGTACATGATCGAAAAATCGAGCGACCTGGTTTTTCAGGGGTGCCTGCCAAGCCGTCGAGCTAACCTCATTCACCCATCATTTTATGGAATCCGGGTAAAAAGCGCAAGGAACATATGAAGTCCGAACGCCGACATGCCATCGCTTTTGCAAGCGCGCATTTACATTGATTCAATGGTTGTGCCATCATACGCCCGCTCGACGCATGTTACGCTCGCAATAAATCGAGGTTAATTCGTGGGATTGAGGGGTATGACGATGCTGCGTGTCGGATTCATCGGAGCGGGAGGTCGCGCGCGAAGCGCTCACTACCCGACGGTACACCGATTGGAAGGCGTCTCCGTCGAGGCGGTCTGCGAACTGAACGAGGGACTGCTCAAGCGCGTCAAGGACGAGTACAAGATTCCCCGCGCGTTCACCGATCACCGCGAGATGCTCGATTCCGTCGAACTCGATCTCGTGTACTGCGTGATGAACGAGCGGTACTTGCTGCAACCCGCCATCGACTGCATGAACGCGGGCAAGCACATCTTCATCGAAAAGCCGCCGGGTCTGAACACGTCGGAAACGGAGCGGATGCTGGAAGTCGCCGTTGAGAACGACGTGTACGCCTGTGTCGGGTATCAGCGTCGGTACGCCGCCGCGACGGTCGAAGCGATGCGACTCGTCAACGCGACGGGGCAGGTGACGCTCGCGCTGGGCGAGTTCAACAAGTGGCTGCCGGATGGGCCCGGAGGCACGTCAACGTTATGGAACGATGTTTGCCACATCGTCGATCTCGTGCGGTACATGTCGGGCGGCGAGGCGGTCGACGTGCACGCCTTCCACGACAAATGGAACACGGACTGGCACAACGCCTATCACGCGATGATCCGGTTCGACAGCGGCGCGGTGGGGGTGATTCTTGGGAACCGCGCGTCTGGCGGGCGCACGTTGAAGTCGCAACTGCACGGCATCGGGGTCGGCTGTTACATGGAGTTGCCGGAGCGGATGGAAGTACTCGAGGCTGGCAAGCCGCCGCGCGCGTTCCATTCGGCGGAGATCAACGAGGACGATCCGAGCGACGAGCCGCGCTACGAGGGCGTTTTGGCGATGCACGAGCATCTGGTGGAATGTATCAATACGCGCGTCGTGCCGATCAGCGATCTGCGGGATGTGGTGCGTACGTCGCGGCTGGTTGATCGGCTCGAAGCGCCTTCGCGGTGAATATCGAGAACGAAGTCGCGGAGTGTTTGTAAAATAACCGTGAAATTTCTGTTGACACGCGGGCGCGCGAATCGTATCCTACATAAGCCCTACTAAACGATAGGGCATCGAAAGGCTTTTGCACTTTTTCGACCACGCTGCTTGAGGAGGGGTTCCATGCGAACAGTACGTACGATCATTGCGGGTGTCGTGTCTCTCAGCCTCGCCTTTTCGATGACGGCTTCCGCGCAAAACTTTCAGCATACCAGCGCCGACGCGAACGACGGTTGGATCGCCAAATGGCTGTCGATGGGCAACGTGATCAACAACGGCGGG
>JAQBWJ010000194.1 GCA_027625215.1 Candidatus Poribacteria bacterium | reverse complement strand
CCTCATCCGTCATCGAATCGAGGTAATCACAGTCCGTATCCCCTTTTGGGGGGTTATCGGGGTCAAAAACGACCGTGATGGTATCGTTCGATTTCATCGTGGGACGCCTTTCGCGCCGAAATGATGCGGATCGTATCGTCGCGCCGTGTGTAGATCACCGTAATCAATCGAAAGCCGACCGCTCCGACGACTCGTAGCCGCGTTTCACCATAATCGTAACGATCATCTTCGTCTTCGTAACGGTTTGCGTCTAGAAAAACGTGAAGCGCTTGGTTGAAATCGATCCGATGCTTGCGCCTATTCTGCTCCGCTTTCTGTCGATCCCACTCAAAACGGACCCCATTTGGTAGACCACGCGCCGCCACCTTGATCAAACTCCAAACAGATAAACCGATCCAGCGTCACACGTCCGTCTCAACCCGAATGCAGACGCTTTCGTCGCGCATACAGTCCAGCGCGTCGATCTCCCGCCGCGCGGACTGGAGGCTTTTCTCCATCGCGTCGTGGGTGAGCAGCACCAACGGCACGGAACCCTCGCAGTGAGGCTCTTTCTGAATGATCGCCGCGACGCTGATCTCGTGGCGACCGAGTATCGCCGTGATCTCCGCCAGCACGCCCGGTTGGTCGAGCACTTGCAGCCGCAGGTAGTACCGCGAGACGGTCGAGTCCATCGACTCAATCGGCACGGTGATCGCCCGTTCGGGGTGATAACAGACGGGTATCTCTGCCGGAGCTTTTGAAACGACGGTGCGCGCCGCGTCGAGCAGGTCGGCGACGACCGCGCTTGCCGTCGGCATCATGCCCGCGCCTTTACCGTAAAACAGCGTCGGACCCACCGCGTCCCCGATGACCGCCACCGCGTTGAACGCGCCCTTCACATTCGCCAACACGCTGGACTCCGGCACGAGCACGGGGTGCACGCGGATGTTCAACGAGCCGCCCTTGCGCTTCGAGATCGCCAGCAGTTTCATCGTGTAGCCGAGTTCGTGGGCGTACTGAATGTCCGCCGTGCCGATGCGACGGATGCCCTCGACGTACACCTCCTCGATGTTCACGTTGAAGCCGTACGCGAGCGACGACAGGATGGCGATCTTGTGCGCCGTGTCGAAGCCGTCCACGTCGAACGTTGGGTCGGCTTCCGCGTAGCCGAGCCGTTGCGCGTCCGCGAGCGCGTCGGCGAACGGCTGCCCGTGTTCGGTCATCTGCGTCAGGATGTAGTTGCACGTCCCGTTGAGGATGCCGTAGATGCCTTCGATCTCGTTCGCGGCGAGCCCTTCGTGGAGCGCCTTGATGATCGGGATGCCGCCCGCGACGCTCGCCTCTAAGTAGACGCCGACGCCCTTCCGGTACGCCGCCGCGAACACGTCCCGCCCTTCGAGCGCGATGAGCGCCTTGTTCGCCGTGACGATGTGCTTGCCGTGTTCGATGGCGTCGAGGACATGGCGTTTCGCGTCGGACGTGCCGCCCATCAGTTCGATGACGATGTCGAGGTCGCCGCGCCGCACGAGCGAGGCGGGGTCGTTCGTCACGACGCCGTTGGGCAGCGCGACATCGCGCAACTTGCCCGTGTCGCGCACGGCGACGCCGCCGATCTCGATGCGCGCCCCAAGTTGATGCGCGAGCATCTCCGCCCGCTGCTGCAATATCTTGACGACGCCGGTGCCGACCGTCCCAAGCCCGATCATGCCGACGCGAACCACCTGTGTGCTCATCGTTGAATCGTACCTTAGTTTTCGTCCGTCAGTAGAATGTCGCTCGTGACGCGGGAAAAACGCCTTGTAAAACTTGACTCCAACTATACCACCGTACAGGTGGGCGGACAATTCGCGCTGTTACGGCAGTAAGGAGTAACAACACGTGCATATCAAAGAGTTTTCCAAGGATAGCGATTCAGGCGGGGCTGATTACGGAGTAGCTCTCATCTTGTTCTTTTCGTACTCCTCGTGGGCTTGTTGAACTAACTCCGGCTTCGGTTGATTTGCGACACCGAACGGGACATGAACACAAGGTGTAACTTCCGCAGCTCGTTCTACGTGCGGAAGTTGGTCATCGAAGAATATATGCGGTTGGAATTCTTGTAGAAACGCGCTCTTTTCGATACCGCCTAAGAACAGCACCTCATCAACCTCAATGTCCCAATCTCGGAGAGTGGTAACGACTCGCTTATGTGCAGGGGCGTTTCGTGACGTCACAATGGCAGTTCTAAGACGAGATATGTAGTTTTGATCTGTTTCCTGTCTTTCTCTTTCGAACTTTTGAAGCCTCGCAATTTCTCTGAAGAATCGTGCGAGTGGCCCTTGGCTCAAAGGTACATTAGCATAGTCTGTTTCGTATTTTTGGAATTCATCCAACCCACCTTCACGAAATTTTGCTTCGGACGAATCGTCAGCAATCACGCCATCAAAGTCAAATGCAATTCGCAGCTCCATGTCATCTTCCGTATCTATAAAGTGAGTAGGAAAAACCTGACCAGCTGGTTTCCCCATTTTGATAGCCGCCTTTACGTCATCAATATTTGCCGACAGGAACAAAGACGCGTTGAATCCGTCCATATACCTGTACGGGTTTCCGCCATTCACAAACGCTGCGCGACTAATTGGCAGATTGAATGTCTCAATGGAATTGAATACTCGAAGACCAGTGTCAGGGTCATTTTTTGATAAGAGGTTAACTTCGACAGGTCTCTCATTTTCATCTTCGATGCCTGCGTTTAAGGAGAGCAGTCTTCTCACCAATGGGAAAGCAACACCTGCATTTAGAGACACCGCCTCATGTTCCCGCTGATACTCCCGATAAGCCTTCAACCCCTGTTTTCGATACACACTATCTGATTTTGACAGATCGAATAGCGCACTCGATGCTACGGCGATCACAAGTTTCTGGTCAATTGGATATGGCACTTTTGAGTCCTTTTGACAAGGCAAAATAATAACCAAGATGACGCACTTCACTGACCAAACAAGTATACCATATTATGGGATAATCCGTATAACTGCGACTTTGGTGTGCGAATGTTTTGGGTTTCTCGACATTCGTAGAATCGCCTGTGGTTGATTCCCGTCGGAAGGGGGAGTACACTAGCATCGGGTCGTGACGGGGTGAAGATTCCCCCGCGCGCCGCGAAGATTCCCCCAAGCGAGACTAGTGGACAAGGCAACGAAAGGACAGAGTTCCCCAATGGCGAAAGAGCATAAAGGCTTGGTGACGTTCAAGGGCGGACCGCTCACGCTCGTCGGCGACGAGGTGAAGGTCGGCGATACCGCCCCCGATTTCCATATTGCGAGCAGTTTGGCGGATTTTGCGAACCTAAGCGACTCGAAGGGCAAGGTGCGCGTCCTGAACGTCGTCCCCTCGCTCGACACGGGCGTTTGCGACAAGCAGACCCGCGAGTTCGACAAGATCGCCGGGCAGATCGGCGACGGCGTGCTCGTCCTCACGATCAGCATGGACCTGCCCCCGGGTCAGGGACGTTGGGCGACCGAAGCGGGCGTCGAACACATCAAGACGCTTTCGGACTACCGCAGCAAGTCGTTCGGCAATCAGTACGGCGTGCTGATTAAGGAACTCGACGTGCTTGCCCGCAGCGTGTGGGTGGTCGACAAGGGCGGCAAGGTCGCCTACAAGCAGATCGTCCCCGAAACGACGACCGAGCCGGACTACGCGCCCGTCGTCGAAGCCGTCAAGAAACTCCTCTGACGCCTTATGACAGCGCGCACCTCCAAGCGGCTCCGAGCGGTCATCTTCGACTTTGACGGGGTGATCGTCGATACGGAGCCGCTGCACTTTCAGACCCTCGCCGAAACGCTCTCGGAAGCCGGGATTACCATCACGGAAGCCGAGTACCGCGACGTGTACATCGTCTTCGATGACGAGTCCGCCATCCGCACCGCCTTCGACCGCGCGGGCAGAGACCTCTCCCGCGCCGAACTGACGAAGTGGATGGAAGTGAAGGCGGAGCGGTTCATCGACTGCATCAAGGCGGGGATACCGCTGTTCCCGGGCGTGAAGGCGACGATTCGGGCGTTGCGCGAGGAGTTCCCGCTGACCATCGCGTCCGGCGCGTTAAGTCACGAGATCGACGCGATCCTCGACCACCACGATCTGCGCGAGGAGTTTCTCGGCGTCATCGCGGCGGACGACGTGGAGCAGGGCAAGCCGCACCCCGAATCGTACTGGCGCGCCGCGACGATCATCAACGACGTGCTCGAACCGGAGCCGCCGATTGACTACTCGGAGTGCCTCGTCATCGAGGACACGGTGAACGGCGTTAAGGGAGCGAAGCAGGCGGGAATGCAAGTCCTCGCCGTGACGAACTCTTATCCCGCGAACGCGCTCACCGACGCGGACGCCGTGATCGACACTCTAGAAGGACTCACCCCCGCTAAGTTGCGCGCGCTGATGAAGTAGTACAGGAAATCCGATCCCCCTCTCCCTTGACGGGAGAGGGGTTAGGGGTGAGGGTGGTCAAACCGTTCGTCCAAGACGAACACCTCACACCAACATGGGAACAGCACCGAAGACTATGCTCGAATACCTCTCCGCGCAGAACATCGTCATCGCCGCCGCCGTCATCGCGTTGCTGGCGAACATGCTGCGCGTCGCGCGGGAGTACGAGCGGTGCGTCGTCTTCCGTTTGGGGCGATTCGTCGGAGCGAAAGGTCCCGGACTCGTCTTCCTGATCCCGTTCATCGACCGCATCCAAAAAGTCGATCTCCGCATCCACACGGACGACATTCCGTCGCAGGATGTCATCACGAAAGACAACGTGTCCGTCACGGTGAACGCAGTCGTCTATCGGAGGATCACCGACGCGAAGGCGTCCGTGTTGGGGGTGGAAGATGTCGCGTTCGCCACGTCGCAGGTCGCGCAGACGGCGTTGAGAAGCACGCTCGGTCGCGCCGACCTGAACGCCTTACTCACCGAGCAGGAGCGGCTCTCGGCGGACTTGCAGACGATCATCGCGCGTCAGGTGGAAGATTGGGGCGTGGCGATCCTGTCCGTCGAGATCAAGGACGTGCAGCTGCCGGAGTCGATGAAGCGGGCGTTGGCGCGTCGGGCGGAGGCTGAGCGGGAGCGTCGCGCGAAGGTGATCCACGCGCAGGGCGAACTCGCCGCCGCGAGACGGTTGTCGGAGTCCGCCGCCGTCATGTCCGCGCAGCCGACGGCGATGCAACTGCGCTACTTGCAGAGCATCACGGAGGTCGCCGCCGAGAACAACACGACGACGATCATCCCCCTTCCCACCGAACTGTCCGACCTGCTGCGGCTGCTGACGGGTCGATCTGAGAACCTCGCCCCGAACATCGAGGTTGCTCGGAAGGCGGACGCATGAGCGAGGAAGCCGTCGACCTTCAAGCCGAATCCGCCGTCCAACTGCGCGTCGATCCGCAGACGCAACGCATCGACGAGTACCGCGAACGCATCGACCAACGCCGCCGCGACATTCTCGAGCTCACCCTGCAAGAGGAGCAGGTGCGTCGCGAGATCAAATCGTTCGAGCACGAGTACAACGCCCGCGTGGGACGGCTCTACTTGGAACTCGACCGGACGCAGTTGGAGATCAAGGAGTTGATGTACAAGGCGCGGCTGCTGGAGCGCGGGTGGATCAAAGACAACGA
>JAQBWJ010000193.1 GCA_027625215.1 Candidatus Poribacteria bacterium | reverse complement strand
GCCAGACTCGCCGCGCGACTGACCGGCACGCGGTAGTCCTTCGGCGAGACGCGCTGCGCTCGCGCGACCCCGACCGTCAGTGTCATCAGCGCGAGAATCAAGGCGATGCGTTTCATACGGCGGCTTCCCTTAACTGCGTCGCGTTACAGGGCGACGTTTGAGGGGGGCGAGAGTCGTCTGTAAGCCGGATTCTGTGTCCCCGCGACGCTTGCGCGCGGTGCGGGGCGATAGCTATTCATCTGGGACGAACGTTGCCGTTCGCCTCGTGCGACCGTACCCGGGAACACGGCGGGTCAACCTACGTTCCCCTATTCGGTCTTGCTCCGGGCGAGGCTTGCCAGCGGTGCGCGTCGCCGCGCCCCTGGTGGTCTCTTACACCACCGTTTCAGCCTTACCTGTGGCTGTGCGAGCAGCCCATCGGCGGATTGTTTTCTGTTGCGCTATCTGTGGGATCGCTCCCCCTGGGGATTACCCAGCGCCCTGACCCTGCGGAGTCCGGACTTTCCTCGCCGCAAACAAGTTGCAGCGCAGCCATCCGAGCGACTCTCGCCCCTTGTCACCAATGATAGCACATCCTCTTGATTGATCGGAATGCGCGGGAGAACTTCTTTGGGAAAAGTAGTACGTCCCCCATTGCAAAAAACCTTGTCGTTGGGTTTGGCGATGAGGTGGCGTGTCGGGACGCTACTTGTTTGATGGTGGGGCGTTCCTTATGCTTTGGGGGAAAACTCAACAGACTTCAACTTCATCGGGAATGGGTGCAGGCGGATGGCTCGACGGTTTCAGATCGCGCTGGTGGGGGCAGGGATGTTCGGCGGCGACGTGCATCTGCGGACGTACGCCGATTTCGTGAGACGCGGGATCGCGCCGGACTTGGGGCGCGTGGCGATGGACGACTTCGCGCGGCATTTCGCGGATGTGGAGATCGAACTGGTTGCCGTTGGGACGCGGACGCCTCAGAGCGCGGAGAACTCCGCCGAGACGTTTCATCAGTGGACAGGACAGCGACCGCGAGAGTTTTCAGGTGAGACGCCTTGGGAAGGGATACTCGACGCCTTCCCCGACTTGGATCTGCTCGCGGTCGCCACGCCCGACCACCTTCACGCCGAACCGATGCTGGCGGCGTTGAAACGGGGCGTCCACGTCGCCGTTGAGAAACCGATGACGCTCAAAATGGACGAGGCGGACGCGGTGATCGAGGCGGCGAAGGCGTCGGGTTGCATCGTTGGGTTGGACATGCACAAGCGGTACGACCCCGACCACCTCAAGATTTACCGCGACCTGATCCACCGCATCGGGACCCCGCTCTATGGGCGCGCCGTGTTGGAGGAGCCGCTCGAAGTTTCGACCAAGACGTTCAAGTGGGTGCGAGACAGCGACCCGTTCAGTTACGTCGGGGTGCATTGGACCGACCTGTTCATCCACTACCTGCAAACGAAGCCGCGTTCGCTGTTCGCCGTTGGACAGAAGCGCAAACTGCGCGAAGAATACGGCATCGACGCTTGGGACGCCGTGCAGGTGAGCGTTGTGTTCGACACGGGACTGCACATTCAATTCAACAATCACTGGATCTGCCCGCCGGAGTTTGAGGGACCCGTCAACCAAGAGAGCGAGTTGGTGGCGACGCGCGGCAAGGTCGAGTCGGACAGCCAGTATCGCGGGTTGCGGTTCGTCATCGAAGACGACGGCAGCCGCACGTCGAATACCCACATGACGCGACAGGTTCAGCGACCGGATGGGTCGTACGTGACGATTGGATATGGGAAGGACAGCCTCGTTGTCTGCGTCCTTGCGGCGATGCGGCGCAAGTTCGACGGGACGGCGCTGGAAGCACTGCGCGGGACGTACCCCGACGCGGACGAGGGGCGTCTGTCGGTGGCGATTATCGAGGCGGCGCAGATTGTGCGCGACCACAATTTTGAGTACTTCGCGCAGGGGTTGGGAACGCCCGTGACGGCGCGGTTCGGGGACGACGGGATCACGATCTACGATCCGGTCGGCGAGACGGCGCGCATCTACGACAGGGCGATCTGACCTCTCAACGAGACGCTTGACTTGGGTGAGGCGTTCGCAGAAAGTTGACAACGCGCAACGCGATCTCTCCTTCGACCCCGCAGATACCGGAGACGACACATGACGATTCAACACGACGGCGAACCCCGCTCGAACGCGGTGCGGAAAAAACTGGACGCCTACGTTCCCACCGGACACAAGACGTACACACCGACTCAGGCGATTGTGACGAGCGCGGAAGGCATCTGGCTCACGACGGCGGACGGCAAGCGGCTGCTGGATTTCACGTCAGGGGTGTTGGTGGCGAATCTGGGTCACGCGCACCCGGACTTCGAGGCGGGTTACGCGCGATACGCGGAGGGCGTTCCACGCAACTGCTATAACGCCGTGTCGCCGCTGGAGGCGGACGCCGCCGAGCGGTTGATTCGCAACATGAATCTGCCGTCAATGGAAAAAGTGCTGTGGGCGGATTCGGGGTCGGCGGGGATCATCAAGGCGATTTGGGCGGCGCAACACACGCGTCCAGACAAGAAGATCATGCTGGCGACGCGGCTTGGGTTTCACGGGAAAAAAGGTTTGGCGGGCGACGTGACGGGCGAGGTCAGCAAGAACCCCGACGTGCGGTTCATCGGCTTCCCGATGGACGAGGTCGCCGATGTGGACGCTGTTGACGCCGCCGAAGCGAACCGCGAGACGCTTCTGCCCAAGTTCGCCGACGAGTTGGACGCGCTGAAACGCGAGCACGGCGACAATCTGCTTTTGTTGATTACCGAGCCGTATCTCGGCGCGGCGGGCTCGTTCCACCCGACCAAGTGGTACTTGCAGTTTCTGAACGAGTGGTGCCGCGAGAACGAAGTCGTGTTCATCTTGGACGAAGTGCAGTCGTGTCACGGGCGGACGGGGAACATGTACGCCTGTGAGTCGTACGGCGTCGAGCCGGATATCGTCGTGCTCGGCAAGGGGTTGGGCAACGGCGAACCGATAGCCGCGACCGTCGGGCGGGCAGAGTTGTTGGACTCGTTCGATTACGGGGAAGCGTCGGACACGTTCAGCGGAAACCCGCGCGGATGCGCCGCCGTGCTCGCCGCGCTGGACGTGTACGAGCGTCAGCCGATTGTCGAGCATGGGCGAACGATGGCGAAGGCGATGCGCGACGGGTTGGTCGCATTGAGGGATGAGTTCGAGTCGGTAGTGAATGTGCGGGGCGAGGGGCTTGTCTGGGGAGTTGAGATGTCCTCGCCGGAGGTGGCCACCGCCGCCGTACTTGCTGCTTACAACGAAGACCTGCACTTGCTGGGTCCATTGGCGAAGAAGGTATTGCGAGTGTCGCCGCCGCTTACGATACAGGAACACGAACTTCACGATGGGTTGGAGCGGATGCGACGGGCATTGAAGAGGGTGGAAGGGTCGGAAGGTTGAAGACGTTCTCGTTTGTGGAGCCGGGTAGCCCGCGCGATGGCAATTTGTGGCTGGAAACAAAAGACCGCCGCGAGACGGAAACACCTTTTGGAATGATGTACTTGTACTCGTTCACGATGCGTCTGGACGGCATCGACGGTCGCGTCGGCGGGATCACGTTGCGGATCGGGGCGGGCGACGCGCTCGAGAACTACGTGGGGCATCTTGGGTATGGCGTCGAACCGGGGCATCAGGGTCAACGGCTGGCGGCGCGGAGTTGTCGGTTGGCGCTGCCGCTGGCAGCGGGTCACGGTATCGACCCGCTGTGGATCACCTGCAACCCTGACAACGTCGCGTCGCGACGGACGTGCGAGATCATCGGGGCGGAGTTCGTCGATACGGTGACGGTTCCGCGCGATGTCATGCAGGCGTTCAATTTTCAGGAGAATGACGGGGTGAAGTGTCGGTATCGGCTCCGTTCGACGGAATAATCGGCTGGATCGGCGCTTTGCCGGAGACCAGTTCCGCGTACCGGACCATCTCGGTCGCCACGTCGCGGAGGGTGGTCGTCTCGAACCCCTCGAAGCCGGGAGAGGGGTTCACTTCCAGCAGCACCAACCCCTCGTCCGTACGAAGCAGATCGACGCCCGCGATGCCCAAGCCGACCGCCTGAGCCGCCGCAACCGCCAGCGTCGATATCTCTTCCGTCAGCGTCATCTGTCTGCCGAGCGCGCCGCGATGGACGTTCGCGCGAAACTCGCCCTGCTGCGCGACGCGCTCCATCGCCCCCAACGCGCGTTTGCCGACGACCAACACGCGCACGTCCCGACCTGCCGCTTCGTGATGAAACCGTTGGGCGATGTAGTCCTGTTTCAACGACCAAAGCGTGTCGAGGGCGGATTTCGCCGTCATGGGCGTCTCGAACAACATGATGCCGCCGCCCTGCGTGCCCTCGAACGGTTTGATGAGGAAGGGGTAGCCGCCGATGCGCGAGATCGGTTTGTCGAGGTGTTCCGTCGAGCCCGCCGCAAACGAGGGCGAGATCGGCAATTTCGCGGCGGACAGCACCCGGAGCGTGCGCCACTTGTTGCGCGCCGTCTCGATGGCGGACGACGGGTTGACGGATGGGACGCCGATGTGTTCAAACTGCGAGACGACCTCCAGCCCGTATTTCGCCGTCGCGGAACTTAGTCGGGGAATGAGCGCGTCCAACCGCTCGACGGAACGCCCGTTGTGGGTGATGGATGGTTGTCCCGATTGGAGGTAGAGCGTGCAGTCCCAAGGGTCGAGGAGCGTCACGCGATGACCGAGTGCGTTCGCGGCGCGGATGAGGCGTTTCGTCGAGTAATTCTTGTTTCCGCGCGTGATGATGCCGATTCGCATTTTGAAGGGCGTTCCCCTCCTCCTGAAAACACAACGGTTCCGACCGGATTTTCCGAACGACGCGGGTTATGAAGTATAGCGCGTCATCAGTCGGACAGTCCCGCCCTGACTAAGCCCGACGGATGCGAAGCGCGATATCCGTTTTGTAGTCGGGTGAGACGAGCGTGATCGAGCCGTCGGTGTCGATGCGTTCCCGTTTGATGGTGTTGCCGTTCATCACGTCGAGCCATTCCACATTGTACGAACCGTTCGTCAGGCTCATGGTCAAGGTTGTTTGCCCTCCGCCGTAGATGTACGAGGCGTATTGCATCCCTGGTTGAGAGAGCGTCGTCGCGCGGGCGCCTTCTGGCGCGAGCTTTTGAATGGCGAAACGGTCGGGCGACATTTTCAGGAACTCGAACGACTCGATGAACTCTTTGAGCGTACGCAACGAGCGACGCAACTCCGCAGACCCACCGCCCGGTTGCGAGTCGGGATAGGCGTACGACCCGTCTTCATGTCCGACGGTGAAGGAGTAGTCGAGGTTGTTGTAGAGCGCGCCGCCAGCCAGCAGGAACTCCCAACCTTCCATGCGATAGTGGGTGTCTCGTCCTTTGTTGAAGCCGGTTTCGTTGTCGCCGATGGGTCGGTTCAGATGGGCATTTTCTTCGATGGGGATAGGCGGCGAGGCGTAGTGGAAGTTGAAGATCGAAATTCCGGGGTGCGGCTTTTCGACTTTGCCCTTGTGGTTCGCCACGTTCCACGAGATGAGGTGCTTGCGCTCGAACTCGCGCTCGGCGTCCACGACGAAATCGGTGATGCGGTCGTGCCACGCTTGGGAGAGGTCGCGGGCGTACGGTTC
>JAQBWJ010000192.1 GCA_027625215.1 Candidatus Poribacteria bacterium | reverse complement strand
CTACGTGCAGGCGGGACCCGAAATGCGGCGCGGCATCGCCGAGAAGGACGGTCTCGGCGAGGTCGTCAGTGGAGTCGTCGTGATGCGGCAGGGAGGCAACGCGCTCGACGTCATCCGCCGCGTGAAGGAGAAGATCGCCGACATCGAAGCGGGGCTGCCGGAAGGTGTGAAAATCGTCCCCGCGTACGACCGCTCCGGGCTGATACTCCGCGCCATCGAGACGCTGAAGCACACGCTCACCAAAGAAAGCCTGATGGTCGCGCTCGTGATCGTGCTGTTTCTGTGGCACGTGCGGAGCGCGTTCGTTGCCGTCATCACGCTTCCGGTCGGCGTGCTGATCGCGTTCATCGTGATGCACTGGCAAGGGCTGAACGCGAACGTCATGTCGTTGGGCGGCATCGCCATCGCCGTCGGCGCGATGGTGGACGCCTCCATCGTGATGGTCGAAAACGTCCACAAGACGCTGGAGCGCGACCGCCACGAGGGGCGAGAACGCGACCGATGGGAGGTCGTGATCGAGTCGTCCAAGCAGGTGGGACCCTCTCTGTTCTTCTCGCTGATGATCATCGCCGTCTCGTTCCTGCCCGTGTTCCCCCTTCAGGCGCAGGAGGGGCGGCTGTTCCGTCCGCTCGCGTTCACGAAAACCTACGCGATGGCGGCGGGAGCGATCCTCTCGGTGACGCTCGTCCCCGTGCTGATGGGCTACTTCATTCGCGGCAACATCACCCCGGAGGAGAAGAACCCGCTCAACCGGTTCCTGATCTGGCTGTACCGCCCGATGATCCTGCCGGTACTGCGGTTCCGGTGGCTCATCATCGCGGTGTCGGTCGCGCTGATCGGCGTATCGGTCTACCCACTGACGCAACTCGGCTCCGAGTTCATGCCGCCGCTGGACGAAGGCGACCTGCTCTACATGCCGAGCACGGCCCCCGGCATCTCCGTGACGGAGGCGCGCAAGGTGTTGCAGGTGCAGGACCGCATCCTCAAGCAGTTCCCGGAAGTCGATCACGTGCTGGGCAAGATAGGTCGCGCGGATTCGGCGACCGACCCCGCGCCGCTCGACATGGTGGAAACGGTCGTCGTCCTCAAACCGCGCGAGGAGTGGGGGAGCGACAAGACGACGGACGAACTCATCGCCGAGATGGACGCGAAACTGCGGTGGCCCGGCGTCACGAACATGTGGACCATGCCGATCAAAAACCGCGTCGACATGCTCGCGACGGGGGTGAAAACGCCCATCGGCGTCAAGGTGTACGGGAGCGACCTGCCGGAGATTACCAACGTCGCCCTCCAGATCGAGCGGGTGTTGCGCGACGTGCCGGACACCCGCAGCGTCTTCGCCGAACGGCTGATGAGCGGCAACTACGTCGATTTCGAGATCGACCGAGACAAGATCGCGCGGTACGGGCTGACCATCGGCGACGTGCAGGATGCGATTCAGGCGGCGGTCGGCGGAATGCCGATCACGACGACGGTGGAGGGGCGCAACCGCTTCACCGTGAACGTCCGGTACGCCCGCGAACTGCGCGACAATCTGGACGAATTGCGGCGTCTGTTGATCCCCGTCCGCATGATGTCCGGCGCGTCGATGCCGGTCGCCTCGTCCACGACGATGGGCGGCGGCGGCATAGCGGGCATGGGCGGCATGGCGGACGGCGGCGGGATGTCCGGCTCGTCGGGCAACGCGATGGCGTCGATGTCGGCGACGACGACGATGAGCGGCGGGGGCGGCTCCGGCGGCGGGATGGACGACATGTCGAACATGAACGGCGGGATGTCGGGTGGCGGTGGAGGCGGCATCACCATGAGCATCCCCATCGGCGGAAACGGCATGTCGTCCGGTACTTCGATGGGCGCGTCGAACGGCATGTCCGGCGGGGCGGGCGGCGGGATGGGCGCGATGGCGACGCCGACCCCCAACCTGTCGGAATCGTCTCCGCGCGTCGTGCATATCCCCCTCGCGGAGCTCGCCGAGATCGTCGTCAAGAAAGGACCGATGGCGATCAAGAGCGAGAACGGACTGCCCCAAGTCATCGTCTTCGTGGACGTAACGACGCAGGACATCGGCGGCTACGTGAAG
The DNA here is from genome assembly GCA_027625215.1 of Candidatus Poribacteria bacterium. Taxonomy (GTDB): domain Bacteria; phylum Poribacteria; class WGA-4E; genus JAQBWJ01. The sequence goes on along the minus strand of JAQBWJ010000192.1, from coordinate 3,559 downwards.
CGCGCGAAGCAGGTCATCGCCGACAAGATCGCGTTCCCGGCGGGCGTCTACATCGGATGGAGCGGACAGTACGAGTTCATGCAGCGCGCGCAGGCGCGGTTGAAGGTGATCGTCCCGCTGACGGCGCTCATCATTTTCGTTCTGCTCTACATGAACCACCGGAACGTGACGGAGGTGTTGATCGTGATGCTGTCTCTGCCGTTTGCGGTGATCGGCGGCATCTGGCTGATGTACCTGTTCAAGTTCAACATGAGCGTCGCGGCGGGCGTGGGGTTCATCGCGCTGGCGGGGCTGGCGGTCGAGACGGCGGTGGTGATGCTGCTGTTCCTCGACGTGTCGCACGAACGGCTCGTCGCATCCGGCGCGCCGCTGACGAAGGCGTCCGTCTACGACGCGATTATCGAAGGCGCGGCGCTCCGCGTTCGCCCGAAGATGATGACCGTCGCGACGACGATCCTCGCGCTGGTGCCGATCTTCTGGGAGGAAGGCTCCGGCTCCGAAGTGATGCGGCGCATGGCGACACCGATGGTCGGCGGACTCGTCTCGTCGCTGATCCTCACCCTGATCGTCATCCCGGCGATCTACGCCGTGTGGAAGGGGTGGGGTCTTGAGGAAGGAGAACGCATCGTGGAAGAGAAATCGGGCGCGGCGAGAGTCGCGCGACATCGGTTCGCGCTGGCGGGGGCGGGCGTGCTGGTCGTCGCCGCGCTCGCGGGGGGCATCTGGTGGATGAGCTCCGGCGCGGTGACGTCAGGTCCCGGCGAGATCATCGGCACGGGATCGGTTGGCGGGTTGAACTACGAAGTCGGCATGGCGAAGGCGCGGCACGGCGATGATGTTGTTTTCTGGACGACCCTGACGGACGCGAACGGCGAACCCGTCACCGACGCCGAAGTGACGATGCGCGTCTTCATGCCCGCGATGCCGAGCATGGGAATGCCGGAGATGAGCGACAACGCGCCCGCTGTGTTCGCCAACGGTCGCTACGAATCAAAACTGTTCGTCGAGATGGCGGGCTCGTGGGACTTCACCGTGACCGTCGCCCGCGACGGCAAGACGGAACAGACAAAGTTTCCCATCATGCTGCCGTAACGAAAGAAAGGAGCCCACCGATCGCGCCCGCTCGAAACGAAAACCACCTCACCATCGAAAGGATCGGACCGATGACGAAGACCATCATCAAAACCGGATGGACGGTCGCACTGAGCCTGCTTCTGGCGACCGCGCTCTCCTCGACGGCGAAGGCGCAGGACGAAATGGTCGTCTGCGCGTACGACGGCTCGCACATGTTGCTCAAGGCGATGAAGGCGGAACTGGGAGTGAAAGGACGCACGCTCCATTTCTGCTCCGCCGAGGAACGGGACCGGTTCGCCAAGAACCCGGCGGCGTTCCTGCGCATCCTCGATTCGAAGAAGTACGAAGTGTGGCTGAACTTCCTGCCGCCGAAACTGTATGACCGCGCGATGGCGGACATGAAAATGGCGGACATGATGAAGATGTCGATGGCGAAAGTCCCAAAAGAGGAAGGGACGACGCACTATCTGATCGTCACCGTCGTCGATAAAGTGACTGAGAAGAAGATCACGAAGATCGAGCAGGACAATGTGTCTCTTGAACTGACCCGTCCCAGCGGGGAGGAGTCGGAACCGGTGCTCTACATCGAGCCGATGATGCGCTACCACATGACGGGCGTGAACTTCGGTGACGTCGGCAAGTACACGGGCATCGTCAAACTGAACTTCGGGCTGTTCGACAAGGCATCGCTGAACTTCACGTACGACGTGAAGGAACCGATGACCGACGACGCCGAGACGGAAACCTCTGCCGAGGACGGCGATGAAGCGTCCTCCGACGATCAATAGACGAGAAATGGAGCAATCACGATGCGAAAGTGTTGGCGGAAAGGACTGACGGCGTGGCTTGTCGCGTGCGGGGTATTCGGCATCGTCGGAGGGTCGGCCGTGGCGAAGACCGCCGTCGATGAACAACGGTTGGTCGATCCGCCGCACCTGTTCTCGATCCCAACGGCGCAGGTGCTCCCGGCGTTCGACGTGAACGTCGCGGCGGAATCCGCGTTGTCGTCGGACGCGCACCGCATCGGCGGGACGCTGCTCGTCGGCGTCGGCGATCTCGCGCAGATCGAGTGGACGACGACGCGCACCTACTCCGATTTGGGACAGCCGGAGCTCAAGACGGTTGATGCGCCGTCTATCGGATTGAGGCTTGCGCTGCCGTTGAGCCGCGCCGGACGGCTACTGCCGGACGTTGCCGCATCCGTCCGACGCAACTTTGAGTGGCAACAGGACGAACCGACTCCCACGCAAGAGTTCATCGGCGACCTGTACCTCGTCGGCAGTTGGAATCTGTTCGGCGACCACTCTCCCGACAGCGGCTGGCGCGGCATCGACCTGCACGCGGGCGGCAACCTGACCGGACTGCGCCGTTCGGACGGAGGTGGATCGGAGACGCTCAACGAGTGGACGCCGTTCGCCGGAATCGAACTGTGGATGACGCGCGGCTCCGAACTCATGGTGGAGTGGCGTCGACTGCCGATTGCGCGCGGAACCGCATTGGAGACGGCCTGGAGCGCGCGCGGCGGGATGCGGTTCTTCTTCACGCCGTATCTGACGCTGGACGTCGGCGCGCACTACCGGGAAGATTTCGAGACGGTCGCCGACACGAACCTCGAAGCGCGGTTTGGATTCACGGTGCCGGTCCACCAGATTCATCAAAAGGGTAATGCCATGGCTGATTAAGGACGAGTGGATGCAATCGGGGATGTCGATTCCAGGTAAGTTCGAGATTTGCCTGTGCGTTCGCTGATCGCAACGCGAATCGGAATGAGGAGGGTACGGCAATGATTCGATGGATGAGCGTGCTCGTGTTCGCGTTCGGGGTTCTGCAGTTCGCCGGATGCAGCGAAATGGACGGCGACGGCATGTCGGAAACCGGCACATCGCCGCGTGCGGAACGTCTGTTTGATCGACTCGCGTACGTTTCAGATCGTGACGGCAATTTCGAGATCTCCGTTCTGGATGAACGTGGGCAGACGCGACTGACAGATCACCCCGCCCGCGATGTCGCGCCCGCTTGGTCGCCGGACGGCTCGAAGATTGCTTTCGTCTCGGATCGAAGCGGTCGAAGCGAACTCTTCGTGATGAACGCGGACGGTTCCGACGTCGCGCAGATTACCACGTTCGGGGTGGACGAGTACCCGCCCGCGTGGTCATTCGACGGAAAGAGAATCGCGTTCAGCGGAAGTGGCGGAATCTGCTATATGAACGCCGACGGCACGGGCGTGATGCGAGTCGTCAACGGCGGCTTTCCATCTTGGTACACCGCATCGCCGTTGCCGGAGGAGGAGGCTCCTACGGGATCGATTCGGTCGCGGGACTTTCGTAAGTCGTCCGTGAACGCTCAAGGGAACTCCCGAACGGTGCGATGAGCCGTCGGGACAGACCTCCGTCTGTCGTGAACGAGAGCCTGCGATTCTAGAAAGTTCGGCTCATGTAGCCTCAGAGGTGAATGGGTGAGTAAATCTTGTCATTCTGAACGTAGT
>JAQBWJ010000191.1 GCA_027625215.1 Candidatus Poribacteria bacterium | reverse complement strand
AAGATTCGCGCGCGCGTCAAGGCAGAGCCTTCCATCGCGAAGTCGGCGTCTCGGATGACGGACTCGGAGAATGTCGTGTTGATGATCGCGGCGGAGAGATTGTCCTGCGCGCGGTCGAGTTGGTTGTTGAACGCGCCCATCGAGGTGCGCGCCGCCGCCACCGCGTTGACCGCCGCGTCCGCCGCCGTCACGAGCAGGTCTGCCGCCGATTGCGAGCCAAAGTAGGCGACCGTGATCGCCGAACTGAACGTCCCGATGGAGCCGATGCCGCTGGTGGCGATGGTGACGCCCTGAATGATCGCCGTCATGCGCTGGTAGTTGATCGGGATGTTGGTTGTGCCGTCGCCGACGAAGAAGGTGAACGCTTGTCCGGCGGCGGAAGCGATCAGCGTCATTGCGTTGAAGACGGTGGAGTTCGAGATGCGCTGTATCTCGGAGATGAGCGCTCCCGCTTCCGCCGAGATGGCGAGGCGGTTGTTGTTGTTCAGCGTGCCGTCCGCCGCTTGGATGGCGAGTTCCTTCAGCCTGCTGTACATGTTGCCGATCTCGCCGAGCCCGCTGTCGGCGGTGTTGATCAGCGCGCGGGCGCGGTCAATGTTGGCTGAAGACGCCTTCTGCCCAACGAGTTGCGCGCGCATCGCTTCGGACGCCGACATGCCCGCAGCGTCATCCGAGGGGCGGATGATGCGGACACCCGACGAAAGCCGCTCAATGCGCTTGCTGATGTCAAGCGACGTGTTGAACAGATTGCGCTGCGCGTTGACGGACAACAGATTGTGGTTCAGACGAAACATCGAACGATGCCTTCCCCTACGTTCCCAAAAATCGCGGACAAAACCAATGTGCGTGTCAGGCTTAATGGCAAGTTGACAGCCGTGCGGTTGCGATTCGGAACTTAGGGGGTATCGTTTTTTCGAGGCGCGGAAAACGCGCCGTCTTTTTTTGTTTTCGTCGATTGATCTATTGGCAGAGGAGAGACGGAACTTGAAACAAATCGGTGGAGACGGGAATTAAGAGAATGTCTCGCGGCGAAGGGGGACGCCGTGTCTCGGCGGGCTCGCGTCCGTCGCGGGCAGTCGTTCCTCCGTGATGTGAAGTTGGGGGCGAGAGGAGTCTCTCCCTTAACTCAGGTTCGGCAGTTCACCCGTGCTGTCGCCGAGTTGCGTCATCTCGACATCCATGCGGTTGAGCATCGCCAACCAGAGGTTGTTCAACGGCGTTTCTTTGGCGTAGCGCACATGCCGTCCGGTATTGAGCGTGCCGCACCCGCCGCCCGCCAGCAGGATCGGCAGGTCGTCGTGATTGTGTCGGTTGCCGTCCGAGTTGCCGCTGCCGTAGACGATCATCGAATGGTCGAGCAGCGTGCCGTCGCCTTCTGCGACCGAATCCAACTTTTCGAGCAGATACGCCAAGTTCTTCGTATGGAACAGATTGATCTCGCGTATCTTGGCTTTCTTCTCTTCGTCTCCGGCGTGGTGCGACAGGTCGTGATGACCCTCGCGCACGTTGACGAACGGGTACGGGCGATTGCTGCCCTCGTTCGCCACGACGAAGGTGACGACGCGCGTCACATCCGCCTGAAACGCGAGAACCAGCATGTCGCACATGAGCCGGATGTGTTCTTCGTAATCGGAGGGAACTCCGGCGGGGACGACGTAGTCGGGGGTCGAAACCGACGGCAACGTTTCGGCGCGTTCCATCCGCAACTCGATGTCGCGGACGGAGGCGAAATATTCGTCGAGTTTGCGAACATCGTTTGTGCCGAGCCGCTTCGATAAATCTTTGGAGTCTTCGAGAACGAAATCCAAAATGCTGCGACGACGCGCGTCCCGTTCGGAACGCACCGCGTCCGGCGCGGCGCCGAACAGTCGCTCGAAAACCAGTTTGGGGTTCACTTCCTTCGGCAACGGCTGCGTGCCCGACCGCCACGACATGGTGGACGAATAAACGCAACTATAGCCCGAATCGCAGTTGCCCGCCATCGAGCCGTGTTCGCAGCCGATCTCGATGGACGAAAGCCGCGTCTTGTCGCCGATGCGCGCCGCCGCCACCTGATCGACCGAAACGCCCGCGCGGATGTTCGTGCCGTCCGTTTTGCGCGGTTGAGCCCCCGTCAGGAACGCCCCCATCGCCCGCGCGTGATCGCCGCCGCCGTCGCCGTGCGCCCGCGCCTTATCCGCCGTCAACCCGGTAAGCACCATCATCTTGTCGCGCATCGGCGCGAGCGGTTCGAGAATCGGCGGCAGGTCGTATTGGAAACCCTCTTTTTGAGGCGTCCAATCGACCATATTCTTGCCGTTTGGGACGTAGACGAACGCCATCCGGTTCGGAGCGTCCGAGCCGGACATCGGCTGATCGCCCCACGCCGACAAGGGTCCCATCGCCTCAAGCCACGGCAACATGATCGCCGTCCCCATACCTCGAAGCATCGTTCGGCGCGAGATCGGTTTTGTCAGTGACATCGTCTATACAGGCTCCGATTTCGATTACGAACGGTCGTCATCACAAACCAACGGTCTCTAACTTACCAGTGTAACAGTTGCCGAATGGCGAATATGTTCCGAATTCGTGAAATGTTCAAGGGGCGAATGTACGAGCGTAAAAAAAGCGACCTCAGTCGATGCTGTTCACCGTCCCGGCTCCGCGTCGTTTGCGGAAGGGGTCGCTTGTGACGATCTCCGTCACCAACGCGGAGAACGTGTAGTCTTGCAACGCCAACTGCTCGACAATCTGCTCGATGTTCGGCGCGTCATAATACTCCATGCCGCGTCCCAATGCGTAGGTCATCATTTTTTCGGTCAGGCAGCGCGCGAACTGCGCTTTCTTCTCGCCGATCACCCGCTTGAGGTCTTCCGCGCCTTGAAACGTCGTCCCATCGGCAAACTCGCCGGACGAGTCGATGTCGAACTTGCCGTCCTTCGTGCGGAACGCGCCGACGGCGTCGTAGTTCTCCAGCGCGAAACCGATGGCGTCCATCTCCTTATGACAGTTGGCGCAACTTGGGTTCCGGCGGTGGATTTCCATTCGTTCGCGCAATGTGCTGCCGCTGGTCGCCTGCTCGTCTTCGGGCAGGTCCGGCACATCGGGAGGCGGCGGCGGAGGCGGTTCGCCCAAAATCTGTTCCAGCACCCACCGACCGCGTTTGACGGGCGAGGTGCGCGTCGGGTTCGACGTGACGGTGAGCACGCTCGCCTGCGTCAACAGTCCGCCGCGCCGCCGCCCTTGCAGCGAAATGCGTTGGAACTCTCTCCCCTCGATGGGGCTGCCTCCGGGTTGAACGGGTTCTTGTCCCGCAAGCGTGCCGTTCGTGTCGATGATGCCGTAATGACGCGCCAGCGGCTCGTTGAGGAACGTGTAATCCGCGTCGATCAGGTCGAGAACGCTGCGGTCTTCGCGCATTACGGACTCAAAAAACAGCGTCGTCTCGTCCAGCATCGCGGCGCGCAGTCGGTCGTTGAAGGCTGGGAACAGCGTGTTGTCCGGCGCGACGCCCTTTATCCGCTGGAGTTGCAGCCATTGCAGCGCAAAGTTCTCGACAAGCGCCTGTGATTTCGGATCGGCTAACATGCGGCGCACCTGCGCGTCGATGTTCGCGCTCAGTTGATGTTGTTCCGCCAACTCCAACAACTCGTCGTCGGGCATCGTGCTCCAAAGAAAGTACGACAACCGCGAGGCGAGTTGCAGATCGTCCAACGACTGCTGTCCCGCGTTGGTCGGTCGGTCGTCCAACTCGACGCGAAACAGAAATTTCGGCGAACAGAGCGTCGCCTGCACCGCGAGTTGAATGCCCGACTCCCACTTCTCTCCGGCGGCGACAACGCCTTCCACCAGCGACACCAACCGTTCGAGTTCGTCGTCGGTCGACGGGCGTCGATAGGCGCGTCGCAGGAACCGACCCAACACCTCGCGCGTCTGTTCGATTTGGGGCTTGTCCTCATCGCGCGCCAGCAATCGGCGATGGCTGGCGGGGCGCGTGTCGAGAGGTCCTTCGAGCAGCATGTAATCGACGCTGATCTGCGCCGGAGGTTCGCCCTCCGTCGGTTTGACGAGCGCGATCATTATTCGTTGGCGACCGGGCTTCGGCGGCATCGCAATTTCGAGCGTTTGGGCGTCCGCTTGCTTGTCGGCGTGAATCTCGAAGGTCTGCAATATCTTAGCGGGACGCATCGCATTGCCCGCGAGCGCGGATAGTTCCTCCTCCGACGACGCCTCCGACAGCCCTTCCCCGTACTCCAAAACGGCGACCCGAACGGGCGGCGCGCTCTTGGCGTAGACGCGCGTGCGGAAGACATACTCGGCGTCGTCTTCAAACGGATAGGGCGCGTTGATCGGACCCGTTTCGATGGGTTTCGCGCCGTCGGTAGACAGTCGCCGCCAACCGTCCTCGATGACCAACTTTTCGACTTCATCCGATGCGGGTTCCGTGTAGCGACCTCGCGTATGACGTTTCGGCGGCTTCGGCGGATCGGGCAGGATGGCTCGGTCGGCGATGCTCTCCGCCGCCGCGAGGTATCGCTCCATCAGCACGGGCGAAAGCGTCAGCACATCGCCGATGTTGTCGAAGCCGTGACCGATGTCGTCGGACGGGAAGTTCTCGGTTGGGTCGAAATCGACGCCGATCAGATCGCGCACGGTGTTCTTGTACTCGACGCGGTTGAGACGGCGCATCGTGACTCTGCCCGGGTTCGGCTCGGCGCGTTGATCGGCGTCGGCGAACACCTCGTTGACGTGCGCGACGAAGTGGGCGACCTCGTCGGCGCTCGGTTGCGGCAGTCCTGCCGGAGGCATCGCGCCGATGCGAACCATTTTCAGCACGTTGTCCCACACCTTGCGCCGCGCGATGACCGACGCGGAATCGTGAAACGCATCGAGCGCGAGTCCACCGACCGGCTCCTTGCCGCCGTGACAACTGACGCAGTGCTTCGTCAGAAACGGCTTGCCGGAGTCGGCGAAGTCGGGACGCACCTCCGCCGTCGAGCATCCCGCGCCGACGAAGACGATCATATAGGCGATCAAGACTATTGCGCCGCAACGCATGTTCTGGGGACTCCTTACATCCGGGGGTACGCTCTTTCTTCTTTGCTGGAAAGAATACCACAAGATGCTGCGTTGTCCGAACGAAGGTAGACGAGGTTTGCCCGATGGAGGGCGTCGTCGTTGAATGTACGTTTCCTCCCAAGTACGGTCGGTTATTCGGGGTAGTCTTCGCCGAGAAGGATATGGTATTATTCTTGGGCGGTGGGGGTGCCATCTTCTGGATTGCCTCTCTCCCCGTGACACTACACAGAGTTTGGAGGTGTTAGCAGTTGGCTCAAGTTTATGTGACAGGCGAAGAATCGATTGACCGCGTGTTGAATCGGTTCAAAAAGCTTTGTGAAAAAGAAGGTTTGCGGCGCGAGATGAAACGTCGCTTGGCGTACGAAAAGCCGAGCGAGCGTCGTCGTCGTCAGTTGATGCGACGTCGGCGACAGATGCTCCGCGCCCAAGCGAAGCAACAGGGATAAGCGAGATCGCCGTACTAACGGCGACACTTTACGGAAGCCTGTAGCGTGCCGGGTCGGAGTTTTATCCGACTTGGCATGGAGCGGGCTTTTTTCATGCGTGGCGGTCAATCGGTTCCCCTCTCCCTTGACGGGAGAGGGGTTAGGGG
>JAQBWJ010000190.1 GCA_027625215.1 Candidatus Poribacteria bacterium | reverse complement strand
GGTTGATGCCGTCGGACACGATCATGCTCCCGCGCGACAAACTGCTCGGCTTTGCGACGGAGGGCGGCAGCCGCCTGTCCCATGTGGCGATTCTGGCGAGCGCGTTGCGAATCCCCGCCGTCGTCGGGATCGGCGCGTTTGTGGATGATATCGAGTCCGGCGAGTTCGCCCTGTTGGATGGAACGAGCGGCACGCTGACCGTCCGCCCGACGCAACTCCAAATCGACGGCTTTCAATCGCAGGTCGTTCGACGCGAAGAACTCGAAGAACGGTTCTCGGTCATTACGACGGAGCCCGCCGTCATGAAGGACGGCGAGCGCGTCCACCTCTTTGCGAACCTCGAACTGCCGGACGAGTTGGAGCGGATCGCCGAGTCCGGCGTGGACGGCATCGGACTGTATCGCACCGAGTACGGCTATCTCTCCCGTGAAGACCTGCCGAGCGAAGACGAGTTGTACCAGGACTACAAGCGCGTCGCCCGCGCGTTCAAACCGCTGCCCGTGACTTTCCGCACGCTCGATCTCGGCGCGGACAAAGCGCTCCCTCTGCTGCGGAACCATGAGAATCTGGAAGGGATTGAGCATCTCAGGTCGATCCGCCTCTGTCTGCGCTACCCCGACCTCTGGATTCCCCAACTGCGGGCGTTGTGGCGGGCGGCGCGGCACGGCGACGTTCAGATCATGTTCCCGGCGATACCCGGCGTCACCGAGTTTCGCGCGGCGAAAGAGCTCGCCTTGACGGTGCGCGACGATCTCAAACGCGAGGGCGTCGCCTGCGCGGACGAGTTGCGTATGGGGCTGATGATTGAACTTCCGAGCGCGGTGATCGTTTCCGATTTGTTGGCGTTGGAAGCGGATTTCTTTAGTATCGGGACAAACGACCTGATACCATACTCTTTAGGACTCGAACGGGCGTACATGGATGCGACGATGGTGTCGGAGCCGTACCACCCCAGCATCATCCGGTCGGTGAGGCACGTTGTTCAAGAGGCGAGTCGACACGAGATTCCCGTCACCGTTTGCGGAGAAATCGCGGGCGACCCGTTTTACGTGCTACCATTGATCGGGCTCGGGGTGAGACGCCTGAGCATGAGTCCCGCATCCGCCGCTCAGATCAAGCGCGTGCTGCGGTACGCTACCGTCGGCGAGGCGGAGGCGTTTGTCGGAAGCGTGTTGCGGTTGCCGACCGCTCAGGCGGTCGATTACGAACTGCATCGTTACCTGTTGGAGCATTACGCTCACCTGCTCGTGGCGAATGTGGCGGCGTCGGAGTGACTTGGCGACGGGGAACACCACGAAAGGCGCATGGCGGCGTTGATTAAAGACGCTAACACCACCATGAGCGGCACATCACTTGCGATCCCATGGGGCGCGTGGCGCACCACCGAAGCGTCGTTGTGGGGTCGAGTCAAACAGCAAACGTCCTCCATGTTGGGACGCCCGGACGGGTCATCCGCGCCTGAGGCGGACGGCAACGACTTCGGCACGCTCTCTTATATGGACAGTTACCAGCGCTACCTCGCGTTGAAGGGTGACGAGCGTCCGAAGGGGTACTTGCTCGGCGTGTCGGGCGAGGCGTTCAAGTTTTTCTATGATCGCGCGAACCCGCCTCGAAGCGCGTGGGTCTACCTGCACAATCCGCTGCGGGCGTGTTCCGCGTCGCTTGGTTACAACCACAACATCCATTTTTTTGAGACGGCTGAAGAAGCGCTCGCCGCGCTCGAACAGCACCACGAATCGGGCGACCCGGCGATCTTGCAGTTCGGCGACACCTACCCGCTTGTCTATCCCGGCTTCAAAACGTGGCTCCCAACGTACGAAACGAGCGTCACCCGCGCGGAACTGGCGAAACTTTGGACTCCGGCGGAAGGGTTCTTGGAACTCGGACTGTTCGGGTACTACATGTTCACGCTCGGCGAGCGCGACCGCGACCCGAAGGCGACGGAGATCTATCACGGCTCGTTCCGACGGGCGGACAAGATCGCGCGGGCGGAACGTCAGGTGCGCGGCTGCTACATCGGGACGCAGGCGTTCGACGCGATGGTGAACGCGCTCCGAGCGAAACGCGCCCCCGAACGGATGACGTACTCCGAACTGACCCGAATCGCCGAATGGAACACGCTCGCGGCGGAGATGCTTGTCGAAAACCGACGCGCGGCGACGTGGTTCATGCAGTCGTCCACGGCGGTGTACGAAACGGACGACGAGCGGGAGGCGATCCGCAACGCCGTGAAATACTACGAGCGCGTCGTCAAGGCGTTCGAGTTGACCCGCGAGCGGCATCCCACGACCGACCCGACCATCGGCGCGAAGTACGTCCTCCCAAGCGAGTCGGAAGTGGACGTGCGTGAGACAAAGAAGTTTCTCACCGCGCTGAGGAACGCCTCAAAGGTATTGGAACGCGCGGGCGAATCCGAGTACAAGGCGACCAACGCCGTCCGCAGCGTCATCAGCATCAGCGAAAAGACACGGATGTAGACCCCGCACTGAATCGGGGGGAGTCTCTTAACCCATGCGCGAACTGTTCCGGCTATACAAATACGCGAAACCGTACAAGTGGATTCTGCTGTTCGGCTTCTCACTGATTCTGCTCGACGGGTTGCTTGGGACGATTCCGCCTCTGTTCTTCGTCTTCGTCGTCGATCATGTGCTGGCAACTCAGCACATCACTCAGCCGGAGCTCACGCATGAGTTCGGCTTGTTCGGCGTCACCTTTTTCAAGATGACGTTCTCGCCCGAACGCTGGTTGTTGAACGTGTTCATCGCGTTCGTCTCCTTCCATGCGTTTACGGGCGTCCTGTCGTTCGTCCGCACCATCGTAATGACGTGGGCAAGCAACCGCGTGCTGTTCGACATGCGTAATGAAGTGTTCTCCCATGTGCAGGACTTGTCGATGCGGTTCTTCGACACGCAGGGCACCGGGCAGATCATGTCGCGCATCACAGGCGACGTGAACAACCTGTCGGGACTCATCACCGACACGACGATCAATATCATCCGCGACTTTGTGATGATGTTTGCGATGCTGTTCATCCTGTTTTCAAAGAGTTGGGTGCTGTCGGCGCTCGCGCTGTCGATCATGCCCGCGTACATTCTGACGAACCGCATCTTCGTACAAAAAATGAAGCGCGTCTGGCGGTTGCTGCGGCACAAGTGGGCGGAGATCTACGGCGGATTGTACGAGGCGGTCGCGGGCGCGAAGGTCGTCAAGGCGTTCGGTCAGGAGAAGCACGAGGAGAAGAAGGCGTTTCATTCGATGCGCCAGACCTACCACTACCAGATACGGGCGAACACCCTGAATACGGCGATGCAGTCGATCCTCAGCCTGTTGCAGAGCGTCGGGTTCGGGCTGGTGATGTGGTGGGGCGGACGGTTCGTCGTGCGGGACGCGGCGGTCGCGGACGGATTCACGCTCGGCGCGATGATCCTGTTCAACTCGTACTTGGGTCGAATGTATGGGCCCATCATGAACCTCGTCAGCGTGAACACGACGATTCAAAGCGCTCTCGTTTCGTCCGAGCGCGTCTTCGGGCTGTTGGACTCCGAGCCGACCGTCGAAGAAAAAGAGGACGCCTACCCGCTGCCAAGCATCGAGGGGCGGGTGAAGTTCGACAACGTACACTTCTCGTACGACCCCGAAAAGCCCGTGTTGCGCGGCATCAATTTCGAGGCGCAATCCGACATGATGATCGCCCTCGTCGGACCCAGCGGTTGCGGCAAAACGACCGTCATCAACCTGTTGGCGCGGTTTTACGACCCTGTAGACGGCGCGATTCTCATCGACGGGCACAATCTCCGCGACGTGACGCTCCGGTCGCTGCGGAACCAGATCGGCGTCGTGCTGCAAGAGTCGATCCTGTTCAAAGGCAGCATCGCCGAGAACATCCGGTATGGGAAGTTGGACGCGACCGACCAAGACGTGGTGCAAGCCGCCATCGACGCGAACGCCCACAAGTTCATCTCGGAAGACCTCGCGGAGGGGTATGAGACGGATGTCGGCGAACGCGGCGGTCGGCTCTCCGGCGGACAACGGCAGCGCATCGCCATCGCGCGGACGATCCTCCGCGACCCGCGACTGCTGATTCTCGATGAGGCGACTTCCGCGCTCGACACGCACTCCGAAGCCGCGATTCAGGATGCGCTCGAACGGCTGATGAAGGGTCGCACGACCTTCGTGATCGCCCACCGCCTCTCGACGGTGTTGAAGGCGGACAAGATCATCGTGATGAAGGAAGGTCAGATCGAAGAGATGGGCCCGCACGCGGAGTTGCTCGAATTGGACGGCATGTACGCGGAGATGTTCAACAAGCAGTTCCGCATCCAAGAGCGCGAGGACGATTGGTTGAAAGGTTGACACGTTGGAGGGGACGACCGCCTGATCGCCCCCTCCCATGTCGATGAACGGTTCACACCAACCCGACCAGTTTCAGTTCAAACGTCAAGTCATTGCCCGCGAGCGGGTGGTTCGCGTCCAGTTTGATCGACTCGTCGCCGATCTCCTGCACGATCACCGCTGCCGTCTGCCCGTCATGGGTGCGGACTTCCAGTTGCTGACCCACTTCGGGGTTCATCTCCTCCGGCACATGCTCCAACGGCACATCGAAGACCAGTTCGTCGTTTCGGTCGCCGTAGGCTTCGACGGCGGCGATCGTCGTCGTTTTCACGTCGCCGATGCTCATGCCGATCACGGCGGCGTCGAACCCGGGAATCACCTGTCCGCTGCCGACGGTGAACTCCAACGGGTCGCGCCCGTCGGAGGAATCGAATATCGACCCATCGTCCAACGTGCCTTTGTAATGAATCTTGACCGTACCGCCGTTTGAAGCGGCTGCCATTATGTTCCTAACCAACGTTGCGTGTATCATGGGTGGGCGAATTCGCACATTTACAAGTGTCCGCCATCGAAATGGGTCTGTCAAATAAAGGTGCGGACGGTTCGCGCGGGAGGGTTCCATGAAAATCGCGGTCGGCAACGATCACGCCGGATTTCCGATGGCGCAGCATGTGATCGACGTGTTGACGAAATTGGGCGCTGAAGTGACGCATCACGGCTGCTACTCGCCGGAGCCGGTCGATTTCCCCGATATCAGTCGCGTCGTGTGCGACGACGTGCGCGGCGGCAAGGCGGACCGCGGCGTGATGGTCTGCGGCACGGGCGTTGGCGCGAGCATCGCCGCGAACAAGATACCCCGTATCCGCGCGATGGTCGCTCACGACACCCACTGCGCCCATCAAGGCGTGGAACACGACAACGTCAACGTGCTGTGTCTCGGCGCGCAGATTATCGGTCCGTGGCTCGCGGAGGATATCATTGAGGCGTTCCTCAAAGCGGAGTTTCGCACCGAAGAGCACTTTCGACGCCGCGTCGCCAAACTGAGCGAGATGGAAATGGCGGCGGCGCGCGAGTTGCTCGGCAACGAATAGGAAGTCCATGGGTTGGTCGCACTTATATTGAACGCGCTGTTCATCGTCGCCTTCGATCTCGGCATCAAGGCGGCGACGATGCGTAAGATCGACACGTCCACAATGGCGTGCGTGAGTTATCTGTTCGCGGTGGCGTTTGCGTCGGTGTGGTTGGTTCTTCGCCAGCCTATCGAAATCGGGTGGGCGTCGGCGGGTTTCGGGGTGTTGAACGGCGTCACGTATATCGGCGGGCT
>JAQBWJ010000189.1 GCA_027625215.1 Candidatus Poribacteria bacterium | reverse complement strand
AAAGCGATCCCCCCCTGCTGCAAAAACGCGAAAACGATCTCGTTGTTGCGCGGTTGCGACAACACCTCTCGATCCCACCGCTTCCTTGATTTCCCGCCCTACTCGTATACCCCGCAGCGAATTATGCCCGCGTACGTCGCAATACCGCGACAACATTGAGGCGCGCGCGCCTCGATCAATTACGCCATAAACCCTTTACTCAACGACATGTGAGCGATTTTTCGGTGATCGCGCACCGACTGGCACAGTCCTTGACTTATGTTCGACAGCGAACACAACGGATAGGACGCAACGATGCGAGTCACAAACCCACATACATGGACGACGATCTTGGCGATGGCGTTGTGCCTCGCCGCCAGCAGCGTCGTCCGCGCCGCCGATGCGACGCAATCGCTCGTGTTCGGCGTCTATGTGGGTCCCATCGTGAAATGGCTGAACGACGCCGAAGACGGAAACGCGACGCTGACCGTCGCCTACGACCCGACCGCCCCCACGATGGAAGCGTCCAAAGAGTTCCGCCTCGCCCTGAACGTCGATGCCCGACTGACCGCCGAAACAACGCCCTTCACGAATATCGCCGACGCGACCGACATTCTCGACACGACTTGGAAGATCGAAGACGACGCGAACGGCGACGCGACGAAGACCGGATTTGAAACCGCCGATACGGAACTCGGCATCGGCGCATTCGCCACGACCGACAACTTCCTCCGCAACGGCGCGACGCTGAAACACGCGAGCGGCGACGGCAACGTGAAACTGACCGTCTCCGCCAAAGCGGAACGCAGCGAACGCACCCAAGACGGCGACATCTACGAAGCGCATATCATCCTGACGGCGATCCCCAAAGTGATGGGCTTCTCGCTCGAAGCGTGGGAACGCCTACAACGCTCCGTGACCGAAAGGTAGGCATCCGCGATGTTTCTACCCAACACCGGCGACATGCGTTCGAGCGGCAACGCGGCGCGAACAGACCACGTTCGTTTCTTCTCGCTCTCAACCCGCGACGAATGGGCTGCCGAAGCGTTGCGCCGCATCAATCGACAACTCCCGTCGAAACAGAGCCTTCCATTTTCCCAAGCGCGTATGTCGTTCGACCCGCTTAGCATCGGATCACTCGAATAATCAAGACGGCGTGGCAATGCGGTAGCCGGAGGCGTTTCACACAATAAGCGTCCTCCGGCGTTTTGTTTGCCCCCGCGTTCGCCTTCCGCGTCGATTGAGATTTGCCTTCGGACGTGGCAGAATGAGCGCAATTGCCACGTACATCTGAAAGGCGGCGTCTCAACGATGAGCACCCACAAGCGCGTCCTGCTGCTTCACGGACCCAACCTGCAACTGCTCGGCAGGCGGGAACCGGAAATCTACGGCACGACGACGCTCGATCAAATCAACGAGATGCTTCGCGCTCGCGCCGCCGACAGCGCCATCGACCTGATCGCGTTCCAGTCGAACCATGAAGGCGACTTGGTCGACAAGATCGGCGAGCATTTCGGGAACATCGACGGAGTACTCATCAACCCGGCGGCATACACCCACACGAGCGTCGCCATCCGAGACGCGCTATCCGCCTTGAACGTCCCGGTGATCGAAATCCACCTATCCAATGTTGCCGCCAGAGAATCCTTCCGCCATCATTCCTTTGTTGCGCCGATTGCGGTCGGCGTCATCGCGGGCTTCGGCGTGAACAGTTATCGACTTGCCTTAGACGCGATGATTGGGCTACTTTCAGACGGATCGCCCCACTGATCGCGGTAGGGAATCCGACTCTTCCCCCTCGAAAGGACGTACATGGCGACGACGGCGGACATTCGCAACGGACTTGTCATCAATTGGAACAACAGTCTCTACGAAATCGATTCGTTCCAGCATGTCAAGCCGGGCAAGGGCGGCGCGTTCGTGCGGACGCGGCTGCGTCGATTGTCGGACGGCGCAATTCAGGAGAATACGTTCCGCGCGGGTCACTCGCTCGACGTGGTTCGGCTCGAAACGCGCGAAATGGAATACCTTTATAGCGACGGCGACCTGTTCTACTTCATGAACTCGAAGACGTACGATCAAGTGCCGCTGTCGAAAGAGCAGTTGGGCGAACGCATCCCGTATCTCAAAGAGAATATGGTCGTCAAAGTCCAGGTGGACGAGGAAGAACGCGCGATCACGATTGAACTGCCGCCGACGGTCGAACTCAAGATCGTCGAGACGGACCCCGGCGTGCGGGGCGATACGGTCAGCGGCGGGTCGAAACCCGCGAAACTTGAGACGGGCATCGTCGTACAGGTGCCGTTGTTCGTGAACGAAGGCACCGTCGTCAAGGTGGACACGCGCTCCGGCGCATATCTCGGTCGCGTCTGACATGATGATTGGGGCTGGGGGAGACGGTTTCAGTTTTCCCACTCTTTCATACTCAATGACGGACGCAGGGCTGATTGGGTGAACGTCACACGCGGGTACTGGAGGAAATCGTGGCGGAAAACGGCGACAACAAGACCTCGATGGACGAACTTCGAGAACTCGCGGAGTTCATGAAAGAGTACGGGTTATCGGAGGTGCGGATCGAGGAGACCGCCAACTCGCGTCTGATCCGGCTTCAACGCGGCGGACGCACCGTCGCCGCGCCGAGCGTCATGGTGGAAACGACAAGCCCTTCCGCGTCTCCGCAACCGGCAGGGAACGCCGCCTCGCCCTCCGTCAGCGACGGAGGCGGCACCGAGACGATCAACGCCCCGATGGTCGGCACGTTCTATCGCGCGGCGCGTCCCGCCGAGCCTCCGTTCATTGAAGAAGGCGACCGCGTGAAAACGGGCGACGTGCTCTGCATCATCGAGGCGATGAAGTTGATGAACCACATTGAGGCGGAGTTTCCCGCCGAGGTCGTGGAAATCCTTGTCGAGAACGCGACGCCCATCGAGTTCGGCACGCCGTTGTTCCGAGTCCGACGCGGCTGAGACGACGACCTCCCCTCACGCGAGAATTCAGTGTCCTGATGTTCAAGAAAGTCCTGATCGCCAATCGCGGCGAGATCGCCGTCCGAATCATCCGCGCCTGCCGCGAGATGGGCATTCGCACTGTCGCCGTCTATTCGGAAGCGGACCGCGAGTCGATGCACGTCCAGATCGCGGACGAATCGGTCTGCATCGGACCCCCGTCGCCGTCGAAAAGTTACCTCCAGATTCCGGCGATCATTTCCGCCGCCGAAGTAACGAATGCGGACGCGATACATCCGGGCGCGGGCTTTCTTGCCGAAAACGCTCCGTTCGCAGAGGCGTGCGCCGACTGCCACATCACCTTCATAGGGCCCACCGTACAAAACATCCGCACGATGGGCGACAAGGTGGACGCCCGCAACACCGCCGAACGCGCCGGAGTCCCGCTTGTGCCGACGGGCGGTCGCCGACGACGACGACGCTATCGCCGCCGACCGGAGGAGGAGGTCGTTTCGACCGAAGAGGAAGCCTTGCAGATCGCTCAGGAAATCGGCTACCCCGTCATGATCAAGGCGACGGCGGGTGGCGGCGGCAGAGGGATGCGCGCCGCGCACAACGACGTCAGCCTGATCGCCCTGTTCAAAACGACCCGCGCGGAGGCTGAAGCGGCGTTCGGCAACGGCAACGTCTACATTGAAAAACTGGTGGAGAACGCTCGGCACATCGAGTTTCAGGTGCTCGCCGACCAGCATGGGACCATCGTCCATCTCGGCGAACGTGACTGCTCGATTCAGCGCAAACACCAGAAGTTGGTCGAAGAAGCCCCGTCGATGCTCGACCCGAAGTTGCGCGAAGATATCGGGCGACACGTACTGCGCTGCGCCAAACACATCAACTACCAGAGCGCGGGCACGATGGAGTTCCTCGTCGATGACGCGGGCAACTTCTACTTCCTCGAGATGAACACGCGCATTCAGGTCGAACACACGATCACCGAAGAGGTGACGGGCATCGACATTTTGCAGTGGATGATCCGCATCGCGGCGGGCGAAAAACTCCCGTTCGACCAACGCCGCATCGAGTGGCGCGGTCACGCGATTGAATGTCGCATCAACGCGGAAGACCCCAAACGCGGATTCTCGCCGTCGCCCGGCAAACTGGAAATATATCGACCTCCCGGCGGACCCGGCATCCGTGTCGATTCGCACGCCTATCAGGGATACACGGTCCCGCCGTTCTACGATTCCCTTCTCGCCAAGTTGATCGCCACCGGCGACGACCGCCCGCAGGCAATCGCCCGGATGCGTCGCGCTCTCGACGAGTACAAGATCGAAGGCATCCAAACGACGATCCCCTTCCACCGCCGGGTGATGGACGACCCATCCTTCCTAAGCGGCAAGGTGCACACGAACTTCATCGAGTCCTTTGGCGGCGTGTAACGCTCTCGCCTCCCTCGAAGACATACCCTCCGACAGAAGCGCGCGATGAAATCTCAGACCAACGCGGGTTTGAGGTGGAGGGATGAGTCCGCATGTCAAAGATTCGCGTAACACGCGCGAAACTACTTTCACAATTTGAACCGATTATCTGAATTAATCGCCCAAATACCGAAATAATTTCGTAGATCATCGAAATTATTATTGACGCGCCGTCGTTGCAAGTTTACACTAACCTCAAGCGACGTTCGCGCATCTTAAGTACGCGCCTTCGTTGCCCCCATAGAACGATCCCATGTCGCGCCGGAGACGGCGCATCACCTCGCCGGATAAGGAATCCTCGTGAAGACAAGCGCGATGGGCGTTGCACGCGCAACGTTATGGCTTACTGCGTTCACATTTATTTTTCTCCTATCACGCTCCGCATACGCGCACGACCTCTCCGACCCAAACGCTCCGCCCGTCAAGACGGTTCGAGCGATCCGCGTCGACTCCAACGCGCCGAAGATCGACGGCGTCCTCGATGACGACGTGTGGAAGACCGCTCCCATCACCGGCGATTTCACCCTGAGAGAGCCGCGCGAGCATCAAGGCGATCCCGCCTCCGAAAAAACCACCGCCCAGTTCGCCTACGACGACGACGCGCTCTATGTCGGCATCATCTGCTACGACAGCGAACCCGACAAGATCATCGCCAACTTGGTCCGCCGCGACAGTTGGGACGACAGCGACCGCATCGGTTTCGATATCGACACGCACCACGACCATTCGACGGGCTACTACTTCTACGCCTACGCGAGCGGTTCCGTCGGCGATATCTACAACCAAAGCGACGACAACAACGTCCAGTCGTGGAACGGCGTGTGGGACTGCAAAGTCGCGCGGGGCGACTACGGTTGGAGCGTCGAGATGCGAATCCCCTACCACGTCCTGCGGTTCAGCCCGAAAGACGACTATACGTGGGGGATCAACCTGCAACGCTGGATTCAGCGCAAGAAGGAGCGCAACCAGTGGGTGCTCGTGCCCGACGGAACAAGCGGCTGGATTCCTCATTACGGGCATCTCGTCGGCATCAGCGGCATCCAACCGCCGAAGCATCTTGAGTTCATCCCCTACACGCGCGGACGCTCCATCTTTTCGCCCAAGAACGAGGTCAACACGGACGGCAGAGACCTCAGCGGCGCGTTCGGCGGCGACGTGCGGTACGGCATCTCCTCGAACATCTCGCTCAATGCGACGATCAACCCCGACTTCGGGCAGGTGGAAGCCGACCCCGCCGAACTGAACCTCACCGTCTTCGAGTCGTTT
>JAQBWJ010000188.1 GCA_027625215.1 Candidatus Poribacteria bacterium | reverse complement strand
AGATTCGGCGGTTGGAGAAAAAGGTGGCGCTCGGCGCGACCTACGCGATGACGCAGCCGCCCGCCGACTTTGCGATGATCCGCGAACTGCGCGAGAAGACGCGCGACATCCCCTGCGAGATGTTCGTCGGGATTCTGCCGTTGGTCAGCCATCGAAACGCGGAGTTTTTGCACAACGAGGTGCCGGGCATTCAGATCGCGGAAGACGTGCGGCAGCGAATGAAGGACGCCGACGACCCGAAGCGCGTTGGGACGGAGATTGCCAAAGAGTACATCGACTGCGCGTTGGAGGTGGGGTTCAGGGGGATTTATATTATCCCGATGCTGCGGAAGTATGAGATGGCGTACGAGTTGGTGGAATATGTGCGGAAGCGTCGTCCCGCGTAACACGATTGCGTCTCGCTTCGGCGAGATTGGATGGCACATTGAAGATACCGATCACAAAACCCTACATGGACGCGTGCGAGTCCGACCTGATCGCGGAGGTGATCGCGTCGGGATGGGTGACGCAGGGACCTCGCGTTGAGGAGTTCGAGCGCGTCTTCGCCGAGTACGTCGGCGCGAAACACGCGATTGCGATGACCTCCTGCACGACGGGGCTGCACGCCGCGTTGCTCGCCTACGACATCGGCGAGGGCGACGAGGTGATTGTCCCGTCGATGAGTTTCATCGCGTCGGCGAACGTCATTCGCCACGCGAACGCGACGCCTGTCTTCGCGGAAGTCGACCGTCGCACCTTCAACCTCGACCCGAACGTCCTCGAAGACGCAATCACGCCGCGCACGAAGGCGATCATGCCCGTCCACCAGATCGGGATGCCCGCCGACCTCGCCGCCATCTTGGAGATCGCGCGACGCCGTCGCCTCGTCGTGATCGAAGACGCCGCCTGCGCGACGGGGAGCGAAATCCTGTGGAACGGCGTGTGGGAACGGATCGGGAAGCCGCATGGGGAGATCGCCGCTTTCTCGTTCCACCCGCGCAAACTGATTACGACGGGCGAAGGCGGGATGCTCACGACGAACGACGACCAGATCGCGGAACGGCATCGGCGGCTGCGACTTCACGGGATGTCGGTCAGCGACAGGGCGCGGCACGGCGCGTCGAAGATGGTGCTGGAGGAGTACGTCGAAGTCGCCTACAACTACCGCATGACGGACATGCAGGGCGCGATGGGGCTCGCGCAGATGGAGAAACTGCCGACGATCCTTGCGAAGCGGCGAGAGTTGGCGGCGAACTATTCGGCGGCGTTGGCGGGCATTGAGGCGTATGAACCGCCGTATGAGCCGCCCTACACGCGGAGTAACTTCCAGTCGTACGCGGTTGGGCTGACGACGGACGCGCCGATCTCTCGCAACGACCTGATGGACGCGCTGTTGGAACGAGGCATCTCGACGCGGCGGGGCATTATGACGAGCCACCGCGAACCCGCCTACGCGGACGCGCGCCGCGACGTGAAACTTCCCATCACCGAACGCGCTTCAGACCAGACCCTGCTCCTGCCGATGTATACTCAGATGACCGACGCCGAACAACGGTATGTGATCGACGCGCTGATCGAACTTGGAACGAAATCCTGATGCCGGAACGTGTGTTAGTTCTTCACTCCTACCCGCCGACGCCATGCCTTTATCCCTTTGAGAAGGGGCTGCGGGAGATGGGGATGGAGGTCTTCTCCGTCGGACCCGCCGGAGAGTACGGCGACGCCAAACAGTTCCGCAACATCGAACCCAACGCGCCCGACTATCTGCCCGCCGCGCCGGACGCCACCATCGACGACCTGTTCGACCTGATCGGCGGACAACCCGACTGGCTGATGTACCTCTACCCGAACTCGGCGTTTCTCCCGAAAGGGCTGCGCGACTGCCCCGTCCCGACCGTCGGCTGGCTGACGGAAGAGTACAAGATGGCGGATG
The DNA here is from genome assembly GCA_027625215.1 of Candidatus Poribacteria bacterium. Taxonomy (GTDB): domain Bacteria; phylum Poribacteria; class WGA-4E; genus JAQBWJ01. The sequence continues at coordinate 3,756 of JAQBWJ010000188.1, read as the reverse complement.
TCGATCAACGGCTGTACTACTACTTCGACCTTGCGCCAACCAGTTTTATCGAGATTTCGGAACACTATCAATCGCAGGGGTACGACAACCGCGTTTGCCACAACTTCATCACCGCGAACTGGCTGATGCCCGAAGGCGAAACGGGCGACCGTCCCATCGACCTGTCGTTCATCGGGACGATCAACCCGATTCTCTCCAAGCAGCGGTGCGCCCACGTCGAGAGGTTGAATCAACTCGCCGTCAAGGGGATCAACGTCTACGTCGGCTCGAACATCTTTTTGAGCGAGATGCTGCGTATTTACACGCAGTCGAAGATGGTGTGGCAACATTCGGGGCAGGGGTACAACAACCTGACGTACCGCATCAGCGAGGCGATGTGCGCTGGCGCGTTGGTGATCGCCGGACGACCGCGACCCGTCGGCGGGTTGTACGATCATCCGCTGATTGAGGGCAAACACATCGTCTATTACGACTCGTTTGAAGAGGCGGAGGAGTTGATCGCCCATTACGCGCGGGATGAAGACGCACGGCGCGACATCGCGGAAGCGGGACGACGGTACGTGCTCGAGGAATACCCTTGGCGGGAGCAAATCAGGCGGTTCGTCGAGGAGCATGTGCGGACGATCCCCGACGACTTTCTCGCGCGACGGAAGGCTCGGCTGGAACGGTTCGGCGTCGATGACCGACAGGAGAAGTTGGACTACGCGCGGTATTTCGTCATGACGGGATCGCAACCGCAAGTAGGGATGGAACTCATCGAACAGATCGACGGGTGGAACGAGGACGCCTACACGTTGAGCCAGCACGCGCTGGCGGCGGTGTTGGCGGAGAAGCCGCTTGTCTATCAGCAATCGTACAACGCGGCGTATGAACGGCGTCCGGCGAACCCGCTGGCGTTGCAGAACCATTGCGAACTGCTGTTCTCGCAGCGGGAGGTCATCGGGCGCGAGAAGATCGTCCAAGCGCTGCCGGGACTGATCGCGCAGTTGCAGTCGGTTCATCCCGACAACTGCGTCGCGGAGGACTTCGAGGGCGCGTATATCCCGATGGGCACAGGGCGGTTTCGGATCGGCGTCGCGCAGGCGTATTACGATTACCCGTCGGGGGTTGAGCGGTGGCGGGAACTTCACCGCATCTTCCTGTATCGTCAGTATCGGAATCTCGGCGAGTTGTCGACGGAACTGAAGCGGTGGACGGCGGCGATCTCGGCGTATCAGCGGTCGCTTCAATACTTCTCCGACGGGCTGACGATGGGCGATCTGGCGGATGCCTACCTGAAATACGGACAGCAGGACAAAGGCATCGAGTGGTTGGAAAAGGCGTGCGAGGACGAGCCGTACTACCACGAAGGGCGGCTCAAACTGGGCAGGTTGCTGACGAACATCGGGCGTTTCGACCGCGTCGTCGAGCTCGTCGGGACATGGATTCACTCATACACGCAGCCGAACGCGGAGCGGCATCAGTTCCAACTGCTGTTGGCGAACGCCTACGCCCGCGCCGGAAACGTGGACGCCGCCGCGATGCTCGTTCGGATCGCCACGCGCGAACTCCGCACGGGCACGATTCAAACGGCGTTTTATCAGATGAAGCGACCCGACAACATGCTGACGACGGAACAGGTGCAGTGGTTCCTCCAGCAGTTCGAGACCGTTTCGCGCCACCTGCGCGTCGCGCGGTCGGGGAGCGCGACGTGACGAAGCCGTTGGTCATTCTTGGGGCGAGCGGGAACGCGCTGGAAATCCTCAACATGCTGCCCGACACGGCGGAGCCTTTCGAGTGCGTCGCCGTCTTGGACGATAACGCGGGCCGACACGGCGCGATGTTTCACGGGGTTGAAATCGCGGGACCGACCGAAGCGGCGGCGCGGTTCCTTCATGACGCGGACGCCTATTTCGTCAATGCGGTGGGCAGCGTCCACTCGTATCATCTGAGGGCGTCGATCCGTCAACGGGCGAACGTCCCGCGAGAACGGTACGCGACGATTCGCCACCCCTCCGCGACGGTGTTCCGCTCGGCGGAGGTGGGCGTCGGGTGCGTGTTGTTCCCGAACGTGACGCTGACCTCGAACGCGAAGATCGGCGATCATGTCATCCTGCTGTCGAACGTCGTCGTCAATCATGGGGCGACGGTCGGCGAGGACTGCTGCTTGGCGACGGGCGTCGCGTTGGCGGGGTCGGTTGTCGTGGAGCGCGGCTGTTTCTTGGGCGGCAACGTGTCCGTGCGCGAGGGTGTCCGTATCGGCGCGGGCAGTTTGATCGGAATGGGGAGCGTCGTGTTGAAGGATGTGCCGCCGAATTCGTTGATGGTCGGCAACCCCGCGCGGCGACTGCGCCCTGTCCGAGAGGGGATGAGCGAGTGAAACGCACGCGCGACTGGAGCGCCAACGACATGGCGGTCGTTCCCGTGACCGACGAGGATCGCGTCACGACGACCCGATCACACGTCGTACGGGAGCGGTTGAACCGGGTGACGGAGCAGTTGACGCCCGTGTTGCATCGGTCTGAGCCGGTGCGCGAGTGGTTGGCGTCGAAGGGCGCGCTCTTAACGTACCACGCTCCGGTGCCGTCCCGCCAAGTCCAGTTCACCGGACTGATGGACGCGGCGAAGAGTTGGTCGATCCCCGCGATTCCCATCTACACGGGTCAGGAGGAGTTGTTCGGGCACGCGCTTTCGTACGAGCGTCTCATCATCATCACGACGGACGAACTGCTCCCCAAACTGATGCCGTTGACGCGCCGTCGTCCGTGCAAGATCGTCGTGCTCTCCCGGTACGTGGACGACTGCCCCCCGCTGATGAAGGACAACCTCGTTCCGCCCAACTTCATCGAGGCGATGAGCGAATACAGAGAGGCGGTCTCGCTCGTGCTGTCGGAATGGACGCCCGACGGGAACCGACGCTTCTGCGGGAGTTACGTCACGAAACTGGGGTTGCCGATCATGTCGTTCGCGTGGGGGGTGAATCTGCTGCGCCATGTGGACGTGTCGGTGCCGAAGATCGCGGATGTCGTGTTTCTTGGGTCGTATTTCGAGAAACAGCGGCATATCGACCGTTACTTTGCGCCGATTCTCGCGCGGCATAGCCACACGATCATCGGTCCGGGGTGGTCCGAGTCGCCGTACGGTCTGCGGGATACGGTGCTGGAGGACTTCAATTCGACGGCTCCCAGAATCTATTCGGGTCATACGATCTCATTGAACGTGCATCATCCGCACGAGTACGAGGGGTACACCTGCAACGAGCGCGTGTTCAACTCGGTCGTCATGGGCGGATTCCCGATCAACGACCCCGTGCCGCGCGTGCGCGAGTTTTTCCCGGAAGACGAGATGATCGTCGCGGAGTCGCCGGAGGACTATATCGAAAAGACCGATCACTTCATCCGATACCCGGACGAACGTCTCCCGTATATCGAGAAGGCGCAACGGCGCATCTTTGCGGAGCATACCTATCACCACCGCCTTGCCGACCTGCTGCACTTCATTCTCGCGGGATCGAGCCTGTCGTCGTACTGCCCGGTGCTGAACGAATCCAACTACTGAGGGCAACGGATGCGGATCGCCTACGCCGGAGCAAACTACTGCTGGCAGTACCAACCTGTGCCGGAGCCGCACGAAGCGGTCTGGTTGCCGCTACGTCCGTCGATTGGGGAGATGTTCGCCGAAACGGGGTTGACGCCCGATTGGGCGGACGCGCTCGTGATCGTGTTGGTCGAGACGTTGCCGATTCCGTTCGACTTGGAACAGGCCCCGTGCAAGACG
>JAQBWJ010000187.1 GCA_027625215.1 Candidatus Poribacteria bacterium | reverse complement strand
GACCTCTAGAGTGCGATTCTAGCGCTCTCCCAACTGAGCTACAACCCCATACAAACGACGGAAGCGTTCCTTATGTTAGCGCGACGCCGAAAGTCCGGTCAAGGCGCATCGAGTTCAAAAAATGGCGGAGAGAGAGGGATTCGAACCCTCGAAGGGGGATACCCTTAACGGTTTTCGAGACCGCCCGATTCAGCCGCTCTCGCATCTCTCCGCATGACCTTCACGGCGTTCGTGAAAGAACGCTTGGAGTAGGGCGCGCGCTTCGTCTTCCAAACCCCCGCCGACCGCCGCAACATGCCGCCCCAACCGTCCGTCCGACAACATCTCATACTGAGAATGGACCGCGCCCGTCTTCGGCTCGGCGACCCCGTACACGACGCGGCTCACCCGCGCCATCCAGATCGCCCCGACGCACATCGGACACGGTTCGACGGTCACATACAGCGTCGTCCCGTCGAGATTCCATCGCCCCAGTCGAGACGCCGCCTCTCGCAGCGCGACGATCTCCGCGTGCGCCGTCGGATCGCCGTCGATCTCCCGACGGTTCGCTCCGCGCCCGACGATCTCGCCGTCCAGCGCGACCACACATCCCACGGGGACATCGCCCCATTCGGGGGCGCGTCGCGCCTCGTCCAGCGCGAGACGCATCCGTTCGGCGTCGCGTTCGGTCGGATAGAACATCGTACCGACCTCATTCTGAAAAAAGATGGCGCGCCCGGAGAGATTCGAACCCCCGACCTCGTGATCCGTAGTCACGTGCTCTATCCACTAAGCTACGGGCGCGCGCGACCGCCGTTTTCACAACGCGTACCGAAAAACGGCGCATTAGTTAGTGTATCCACCGTCCCGAAGGTCGTCAAGTCGATTCCCCGCCACGTACGCGCGAAATCGGCGGCGAACCGCGTGTAGACAACGCGACGATTCGCTGGCACGATGACGGTTGGCGACTCGAACATTCGGCGAAGGGAGAGGTTTGCAAATGGATACCCCGCTGCTGACGGCGGAAGAGGCGATCACGAAGCGATGGCAGTTGATGGACGACGGGTTCTGCATCATTCCGGGCGTGATGCGCGGCGAGATGCTCAAGCGCGTCGCCGAATTTACAGACGATTTCCTCGATGAACACCCCGTCGATCCGCGCTACCGCTATCAGGGGAGCGACTTCCACATCGCAACGGAAGAGGTCTGGCAACAGAACCCGAAACTCCCTTACCACGACCCCATCGTCAAAGAGATCATCGAGTTGAAACCCGCGCTCGACGCGCTTGAAGCGATTGGGCTGGAAGGCATCCGCAAGCCGGGAAGCATCATCATCCTGAGCAAACCCGCGCACGGACCCTCCCTCTACTGGCATCAGGACGCGATGTCGTGGAACCACCCGATGAACGCGCTTCCGTGGCCCAACCAAATCTTCCTCTCGTACTACACGGTCGATACAAATCTTGAGAACGGCTGCCTGAAAGCGATCCCCGGCACCCATCTGAAACGCCACCCGCTGCACGATGTCCTCCCGCCCGCGCACGGGCAGGAGATTCAAGCGTTAGACGAATCGCACCCCGCGTTCCACCCGCACCCCGACGAGGTGGATATCCCCGTCGCGGCGGGCGACCTCGTCGTCGCGGACGCCCGCGTTCTCCATGCGGCGCGACCCAACAAAACGGACAAGCGGCGTCCGTTGGTGTTGGCGTGGTTCGGCGTCTTTCCCTTCCCGACGACGCCGAGTTGGTGGGATCGGGACATTCCCCCCGAAATCAAGATCGACCCGACGATTCAGTACGAAGGAACCCGCACGCCCGGAAAGTACCTCCGCCCGTGAACCTTCAGATGCCGCTCCCGATAGTACAGGTCTCGGCGGACGAACGCGAACGCGGCGTCTTGACCCCCGACCGTCTGACGGAAGCGCACCGCATCCTGCGTCAAGCGGGCTTCGTCATCCTGAAAGACGCGCTCGATGAGGTTCTGGTGGAACGGTTGGTCGCGGCGCACGAGGTCGAGTTGGAGAAGGCGAAACGCAACACCAAGCCCGAAGAGCTCGCCAAACACAAGGGACAGTTCGGCGTCGGTTGCCCGATGGAAGGCGTGTTCCTCGACCCGCGCGTCATCGCCAACCCGCTGGCGATGCAGGTGATCGAGGCGGAGATGGGCAAAAAGGTGTTTTCGCTGCTGCCCTACGGCACAAACACGTCATGGCCCCAATCGGGCGTGCAGCACCTTCACCGCGACACGGGGCATCTGTTCCCTGAGACGCCGCACATCCTCCCCGCGACGCTCATCGTCGTGAACATTCCCCTGATGGACTTTACGGTGGAAAACGGCGCGACGGAGGCGTACCCCGGCTCGCACCTCGTCGCGGACGGCGATCTGGGGAGGGACGTCACGCTCGAAGAACGCGCGGCGACGATGCCCTCCGTGCGGGTGGAATCGCCGCTGGGATCGCTCGTCGTGCGCGACATGCGCGTCTGGCACAGAGGGATGCCCAACCGCACCGACAAGCCCCGCTCGATGATCGCGCTCGTCTACTTCCGCCAACTCCACCACCTGCCGGACTCGATGGTGGTCGCGCCGCCCGTCCCCCGCGCCGTGTGGGAGAGACTGTCCGACGCGGCGAAACAGGTCTACCGCTACAACCCGATTCAGGATTGAATACCTCTTATTGTGGCGGTTCGTTCTTGTCAATCGGGAAAAGGCGTCGTACATAACATGTAGCGGCGCAGAATGAGGTAATCGTGTATCTAGCGGAACGGTGGGAGACACGTCGATGGCAGCATTACAGCAAGCGCATGTTGACGGGATGCGTCATGTCGTCGCGGTCGTCGCGCAGGAACACGCTCTAAAAGCGTCCTCAGCAATTGAAACGGAGCAAGAGCGAGCGTTGGAAGACATGCGAGTGGCTTCCGAGCACGCATTGAGCGCGTTTGAGGCGATGATCCAAGCCGAGTACGAAGTCGAACGGTTGGCGGTCACTCTATCGGAAGACGAATACGTCGAACAGCGCGAATTGGTAGACGACCTCGCGCGCCCCGTATTGGAAACCGCCGAACGAGTGCTATCCTACGCAGAACGGGCTCGCCACACGTCGGACACGATCAAACGGCTTTAAACATTGGTGGATGAGTGGATCGTGCCGATCCGATACCCCGACTCGTTCTTCGACAACGACGACTTCCGCAAGGTCGCCGATGACGCGCGTGCAAAAATCGACGCGGGTCAGGCGGTTGACGGCGGCTTCGCCTTCGCGGTCTAATTCAAAGAAGTCTCGGAGCACATCGAAGTTCATCGGACGCTGAGCGGGTATAACACAACCCCTTCCCCCTTGCGGGGGAAGGTTGGGATGGGGGTTTCCGGTAAACGCCAATCATACAAGTCTCGATCAACCTCATATACGTCAGTGCTAGAAAGACCTTACATCCACCCAACCTCCCGACTCTGCCGACCGCTGCGCCGCCTCCAGCACGCCCTGAACCGCCGCCCCATCCTGAAACGACGGCGACCCGGCCCGCTCCGCCGCGACGTTCGCCATGAAGTCGTACAACGACGCGACATGAAACCGCGTCCACCCGACCCCCGCCTTCGGGCTCGGAAACACGGCAGGCTCCGCGTACGTCTGCATCGTCTGTACCTGCGTGAACCCTTTATGTGGCGACTTCGCGTCGAACACGCACAACCAGTTCGGCTCCATCAGTTTGAAGGTGATCGCCCCACCCGTCCCGTGCAGTTCGATGTTGAGGTCGTCCGTCGTCCCCGTCGCGATGCGCGACGCCTCCACCGTCCCGAACGCCCCGTTCGCCATCTCGATTTGCAACAGCGCGAGATCGTCCACCAACACGGGAGCCATCTTTCCGCCGGAGGTCGGACGCTCCTTGACGAACGTCGGCAACGTCGCGGACACCCGTTTCACGTCACCCAACAGATGCCGCAGCAGATCGACCGCGTGCGACCCCAGATCGTGCAACGCCCCACCGCCCGACTTCGCCGCGTCCGTCCGCCAACTGAGCGGGCGGTTCGGATCGACGTAGCCGGAGTGCAGGTAGTTCACCCGAAACGACAACGGATCACCCAACAACCCGCCCTCGATCAACCGCTTCGCCTCGATCAACGCCGGGACGAACCGATACTGAAACGCCAACTGATGCGTTCGCCCCGACCCTTCCGCAACCGACGCCATCTCAATCGCTTCGTCCAGCGTACGCGCGAGCGGTTTTTCACAATAGACGTGCTTCCCCGCGTTCAGCGCGGCGACGGCGTACTTCAAGTGCGTGTCGTTCGGCGTGCAGACGTGGATCACGTCGATATCGGGGTGATCGATCAACTCCTGCGCGTCCGTCGTCCCGAACTCGAACCCGCCCTGCGCCGTCGCCTCGACCGCCGTTTCGCCCCGCGACGTGGCGACCCCCACCAGCCGCGTCTCAAACCCCAGCGGCTTGTAGTAGTACGGCAGACACACATGCGCTAACGAGTGCATCTTCCCGATGAACCCAAACCCGATCATCCCGACGCCGTACGTCCTGATACTGCTCATAACCACCTCATCAAAGGTGAACGAGAAGTGAGACGGAACTCCTCGCGTCACGCCCTTCTGGACTCGCTCCTCACTCCTCGTTGCTCACTTCTCACTTCTTCCTCAAGCGTCCGCCCGCTTTTCCGGCTTCTCGGAGTCGCGCAGCTCAATATTCGCCGACCGCGCCGACCGATCCGGCAGCGCCGGAAACTGCGGCGACGGCAAGGTCTGATACCAAAACACGCACGACGAGTAGTCGTCCTGCCGCTCGAACAGCCCGTCCTTGTTCCACCCGATCTGTTGCACGGTGACTTTCAGCCGCTCATCGAAAAAGATCGGGTCCTGCACATGCCAGCGGTAGTAACTGATCAGGTCGGCGTGGACGTAGTTCGCCCCGTGATAGATCGTCTGATGCTCGCGCATCCCCCATGCGGTGCAGGCGTAATCCTCCGACCCCGTCCCGCAGATCGTCGGAAACTCCCCGTCATCGTCGATGAAGAACTTGACCTCCCCCTCGCCCCACCAACCCTCGCGCATCGACCGCACCCCCACGACGCACCCGATGAAATGCCCGTGTCCTTCCGTTTCGAGCAGCACGTAATCGTCTTTGAGGACAGTCGGATTCTGCCGACGGAACTGCGCGTGAAACCGCCCCACCTCGCCGTCGATGTCGTCCCCAAGTGTGTAGTCCACCTGATAGAACAACATGCTCACGTCCTGCTCGGAGTCGTTCTCCACGGTGATCCGCGCCTTTTTGAACGGCATCGGGTAGTAGCAACTCAGCCCGCGCCCCTCCGGCATCAGCGTCAGCACCGACTCGAAATGCTTTTGTCGTCCGTGCGCCATCCCGAAGAAGTCGGTGATCGGCGCTTCGACGCTCGGATAGCGCTGTTCGTCCCAGTACATCCGCACGATGAGGTTCCGGTTGCGGAGCGGGTCGCCGGGCGGGATCGTGATCCAGATGTGGCGGATCATCCCCGGACCCTCGATGTTCGCCATCTCGAACGTCTCGCCCGCTTTGAGCGGTCCGTACGCGGGCGACCCCTTGCGTCCCTCCAACGCCTGTCCGCCGACGCCCGGCGCGCCCGTTCGGTTTTCGTGGGTGATCGACCGCGATTTCAGCCGCCGCAGTTGAGACAACGATTCCGGTGTGAACAGCATCCCCGGCTCTCCTTCGCCAGTGAAGTAGGGAGTGGTC